>JBDLTM010000001.1:0-35231 GCA_039805805.1 Pseudomonadota bacterium
AGAGGCAATTTATTCAGGCGCCCACCGGACGCCCTCGCGGCTTGGAGCCTGAACCTGGCTAGATACAGATTTTCCCAGCCTGGCTGAATATGAACATCCCCTGTTTCGGGGAGACGACCGCCCCCCTACAGTCATTCGCCCAAGACAAAACCCGCCAGGGGCCGGGGCCCGGGGCGGGTTTCTGTGCAGACAGGCCGCCAGAGCGGCCCCGTGCGGCTTACCGGGAGACGACGCGCACCATCTCCAGGCACTTGGCGGCGTAGCCCCATTCGTTGTCGTACCAGGCGACGATCTTGACGAAGCTCTTGTCGAGAGCCAGGCCGGCCTCGGCGTCGAACACGCTGGTGCAGTACTCGCCGCGGAAGTCGGTCGAGACCACCTTGTCGGTGGTGTAGCCCAGCACGCCCTTCATCTTGCCCTCGGACTGGGCCTTCATCTCGGCGCAGATTTCCTCGTAGCTGGCTTCTGCGTTGAGCTCGATGGTCAGGTCGACCACCGACACGTCCGAGGTCGGCACGCGGAAGCTCATGCCGGTCAGCTTCTTGTTGAGCTCGGGGATCACCTTGCCCACCGCCTTGGCGGCGCCGGTGCTCGAGGGGATGATGTTCTCGAGGATGCCGCGGCCGCCGCGCCAGTCCTTGCGCGAGGTGCCGTCGACGGTCTTCTGGCTCGCGGTGGCGGCGTGCACGGTGGTCATCAGGCCGCGCTTGATGCCCCACTTGTCGTTGAGCACCTTGGCGACCGGCGCCAGCGCGTTGGTGGTGCAGGAGGCGTTGGAGATCACGGCCTCGCCGGCGTACTTCTCGTGGTTGACGCCGTAGACGAACATCGGCACGTCGTCCTTGGACGGGGCCGAGATCACGACCTTCTTGGCGCCGGCATTCAGGTGGATCTGGTTGCTCTCGGCGGTCAGGAACTGGCCGGTGCACTCCAGCACCACGTCGACGCCCATCTCGGCCCACTTGAGCTGCGGGTTGTCGCGCTCGTGGCTCAGCACGATGCGCTTGCCGTTGACGATCAGCGCCTCGTTGCCGTCGAAGCTGACTTCGCCTTCAAAGCGGCCGTGCACGCTGTCGTACTTCAGCATGTAGGCCAGGTAGTCGGCCGGCTTGGGGTCGTTGATGCCGACGATCTCGATGTCGTCGAAGCGTGCGACGGCGGCGCGCAGCGCCAGGCGGCCGATGCGGCCGAAACCGTTGATACCCAGTTTGATGGTCATGATCTTGTCTTGCGGAGGTGATGAAATCGTTAGGTACCCCGAGCATGGAACAGGGCGCTGACGGCGCCCTGTCAAGCGGGATGGCAGCGAGGCAGGCCCGCCGCCGGGAGGGTTCAGTCCTGTGCCTGGACCACGGCCAGCACGATGGCGGCGACGTTCTCGGGGGTGAAGCCGAAGTGCTTGAACAGCACCGGCGCCGGCGCCGATTCGCCATAGGTGTCGATGCCGACCACGGCCTCGACGCCGTACTTCCACCAGCCGTCGCTCGAGCCCATCTCGACCGCGATGCGCGGCATGTCGGCCGGCAGCACCTCGTACTTGTAGTCGCCGTCCTGGCGGTCGAAGGTGGTGGTGCTGGGCATCGAGACCACGCGCACGGGCACGTCCTGCTCGGCCAGTTGCTTCTGCGCGGCCAGCGCGAGCTGGACCTCGGAGCCGGTCGCGATGATCACGGCCTGGGCGCGCTGGTCGGCGGCGAAGCCGACGTCGGCCGGCTCGCTCAGCACATAGGCGCCCTTGGCGATGGGCTCCAGCGAGGCCTTGGGCGAGTAGGCCAGGTTCTGGCGGCTCAGCAGCAGCGCGGTCGGCTTGGACTGGTTGCGCAGCGCAACGGTCCAGGCGACGGCGGTCTCGGCGGTGTCGGCCGGGCGCCAGACGTCCAGGTTCGGGATCAGGCGCAGGCTGGCGGCATGCTCGATCGACTGGTGGGTCGGGCCGTCCTCGCCGAGGCCGATCGAGTCGTGGGTGAACACGTGCACGACGCGCTGCTTCATCAGCGCGGCCATGCGGATCGCGTTGCGGCTGTAGTCCGAGAAGGTCAGGAAGGTGCCGCCGTAGGGGATGAAGCCGCCATGCAGCGCGATGCCGTTCATGATCGCGGCCATGCCGAACTCGCGCACGCCGTAGTTGACGTGGCGGCCGCCCACGCCGGCCTCGTTCTTGACCACGGCGCCGGCCGCGTCGAAGCGCAGGTTGGGGGTCGATTTGGTGTTGGTCAGGTTGGAGCCGGTCAGGTCGGCCGAGCCGCCCAGCAGCTCGGGCAGCGCGGCGGTGAAGGCTTCCAGCGCGAGCTGGCTGGCCTTGCGGCTGGCCACGGTCTCGGCCTTGGCATGGGCGGCAGCCAGCGTGTCGGCGGCGATCTGCTCGAAGTTCTGCGGCAGTTCGCCCTTCATGCGGCGCTCGAACTCGCGCGCCAGTTCCGGGAAGGCCTGCGCGTAGGCGGCAAAGCGCTGGTCCCAGGCCTGCTCGGCGGACTGGCCGGCGACCTTGGCGTCCCAGGCGGAGTAGACCTCGGCCGGGATCTCGAACGGGGCGTGGCTCCAGCCCAGCGCCTCGCGGGTGAGCTGGATCTCCTCGGCGCCGAGCGGCTCGCCGTGGGCCTTGGCGGTGTTGGCGCGGTTCGGGCTGCCCTTGCCGATGTGGGTCTTGCAGCAGATCAGGGTCGGCTTGTCGGCCAGCTTGGCCTGGGCAATGGCGGCGTCGACTGCGTCGGCGTCATGGCCGTCGACGGCGCGGATCACGTTCCAGCCGCAGGCCTCGAAGCGCTTCGGGGTGTCGTCGATGAACCAGGGCGTGACCTGGCCGTCGATCGAGATGCCGTTGTCGTCGTAGAGCGCGACCAGCTTGTCGAGCTTCCAGGCGCCCGCCAGCGCGATCGCCTCGTGGCTGATGCCTTCCATCAGGCAGCCGTCGCCCAGGAAGACATAGGTGCGGTGGTCGACGATGGCGTGGCCGTCACGGTTGAACTCGGACGCCAGCAGCTTCTCGGCCAGCGCGAAGCCGACCGCGTTGGTGATGCCCTGGCCCAGCGGACCGGTGGTGGTCTCGACGCCCGGGGTGTGGCCGACTTCCGGGTGGCCGGCGGTCCTGGAGCCGAGCTGGCGGAAGTTGCGCAGCTCCTCCATCGGCAGGTCGTAGCCGCTCAGGTGCAGCAGCGCGTAGATCAGCATCGAGCCGTGGCCGTTGGACAGCACGAAGCGGTCGCGGTCGAACCAGGCCGGGTTGGCCGGGTTGTGCTTGAGGTGGCGACCCCACAGCGCGACCGCCATGTCGGCCATGCCCATTGGCGCACCCGGATGGCCTGAGTTGGCTTGCTGCACGGCGTCCATCGCCAGCGCGCGGATGGCGTTGGCCATGGTCTGCGCGTTGACGGCGGAGGCTTCGGAGGGGGTCTTGGCGTCGGTCATGAAGGGCCCTGGAAATCGAAACCCCGAATTTTATCCGGCCCCCTCCGGCAGCGGCAAGAAACGCGGCGTCAATCCGGCTTGCGGCAGATCGGGTCGCGCTGCCCGCGCTCCTCGCGCTCATCGCAATACTGCTCGCGCACCAGCCGTTCCAGCTCGCGCCGGCGCGCGTCGATGATCGACAGCTCTCCATGGTCGATTCCGCGCTGCTGGCGTGCCTGCGACTGCGCCGACTTCATGCGGTCGAGCGCGCCATTGACATCGAGCTGGGCGCGCTGTGCCTCGGCCGCCGCGCGCGCGGCGCGCACCGGCTGGCCCTGCTGCTGCGCCACCGTGGCCAGCGCCTGCCAGGCTGGCGCGTCGTCGGGGTGAAGCGCCAGCCAGGTCTGCAGCCGCTGGCTGGCCGAGTCGAGCAGCCGGGCGTCGCCGCTGGTGGCAGCGGCCCGCGCGCCCAGCAGCAGAGCGGTGCGGCCGGGCGTGGCCAGCGCCTCGGCGCGCAGCAAGGCCAGATCCAGTCCGGCCAGCCGCTCGCGCTGTGTCAGCAGCATGGCCTCGAGCGCCAGCCAGCGCACCGCCTGGCGAGCCTGGGCCTCGCCCGGCTGGCTGGCCTGCAGGCGGCCGAGCTGCTCCTGCGCGGTGACGGCATCGCCCAGCCTGGCCGCCGCCAGCACGGCGCCGTAGCGCAGCCCCAGCGTGGCCGGGTCGCGCAGCGGCGCCGCGTTGCTCCGGCCGGCCTGTGCCAGTGCCTGCAGCCGCTCGATGCGCGGCTCGCCCAGCACGCGGGCGCGCGCCGACATCAGCGCGTGCAGCTCCGGGGCGACAGCGGCCTGCCTGCCTTCGGCCGCGGGTTCGAGCGTCAGCCGCGCGCTCATGTCGGCGATGCGCTCGGTGCTCAGCGGGTGGCTGCGCAGATAGGGGAATGCGCCGTCGTCGTTCAGGCGCGAGGCCTGCTGCAGCTTGTCGAACATGGTCGCGAATCCCTGGCCGTCATAGCCGGCCTCGGTCAAGATGCCGAAGCCGATGCGGTCGGCCTCGCGCTCCATGTCGCGCGAGAAGTTGAGCTGGCTCTGCAGCGCCAGCGCTTGGCCGCCGACGATGGCAGCGCTGCCGATGTCGGCGTTCCTGGCCTTGCTGGCCGCTATCGTGCCCAGCACCATCGCCGCCAGCATCCACGGCGCCTGCCGGCTCTGCTGCGTCAGTAGCCGCGCGATGTGGCGCTGCGACACATGGCTGAGCTCGTGAGCCAGCACCGAGGCCAGTTCGTCGGCGCTGGCCACCGTGGCCAGCAGGCCGGTGTGCACGCCCAGGTAGCCGCCCGGCAGCGCGAAGGCATTGACCGTCGGGTCGCGCAGCAGCAGCAGGCGCCAGGCGTAGCGCTGCTCGGCATCGGGCGGCAGCTCGCCACGCGCCTGTGCAGACGACAGCAGCGGTCGCCAGACCTGCTGCAGGTAGCCATCGAGCAGCGGGTCCTCGAGGTAGTCGGGGTCGCGGTAGAGGGCGCGCGCGATCTGGTCGCCCAGGCGGCGTTCCTCGCCCAGCATCATGTCGCCGCCATCGCCCAGTCCGGGCAGCGCGAGCTGGGGCCGGACAGTCTCGGGGGCGGGGGGCTGGGCCTGCAGCCCGGAAAGCGGCAGGCCGGCCAGCAGGGCGGCGGCCAGCCAGGGCCGCCAGCGGAGATGGGAAGTCGGGCGCATGACCCCGTATCATGCCCGTTTCAGCACCCGATCACAGCAGCACAGCCCCATGAGCGACTCTCCACTCACCCATTTCGATGCCAGCGGCCAGGCGCACATGGTCGACGTCGGCGCCAAGGCGCAGACGCACCGCATCGCCGTCGCACAGGGCCGCATCAGCATGCAGCCCGCCACCTTCGGGCTGGTCAGGCATGGCAGCCCGAAGAAGGGCGACGTGCTGGGCATTGCGCGGCTGGCCGGCATCATGGGCGCCAAACGTACCGCCGACCTGATCCCGCTCTGCCACCCGATCGCTCTGACGCGGGTGGCGGTCGAGTTCGAGCTGCTCGAGGCCGAGCATGCCGTGGTCTGCCGCGCGACCGCCGAGACCGTCGGCCCGACCGGCGTCGAGATGGAGGCGCTGACCGCCGTCAACGCCGCGCTGCTGACGATCTACGACATGTGCAAGGCCGCCGACCGGGGCATGGTGATCTCCGACATCCGGCTGCTCGAGAAGCGCGGCGGCAAGTCGGGGAGTTTCGTGGCGGGGACGTGACAGCAGCAGATGAGTCAGGCGTTGACTGGCGGGCTGCTCACACGATGGGCCGTAACAGGAAAGCCACCACGAATTCGAATTTCCGGCTGGTGACCAGGCCCAGCACCTGCTGCATGTCGATGTTCATGTAGTCGTGGACGATGCGGTTGCGCAAGCCCACGATAGCATTCCAGACCGGCAGATCCTCATGCCCGATCTTGCCGAGCAGGGCCAGGGAGCGGAAGGCGTCGTAAGCCGATACCGGCACCGGTGAGTCGCAATGCTTGAGCCATTGCTTGGACTTGCCGATCGCGTTCTCGATCAGCACCTGCAAGGCGTGCAGGACACCGCCCTGTTCCAGCGGCGTCAGCGTCCGCTGCTGCAGGATCTCCACCGCAGAGCGCAGCAATGCCTGGTTGTCGGCCGCGATGCGGGCAGTTTCCTGCTGGTACAGCTCAAGCTGCATGGCGCTGCTCCCATTCCCAGTCTTCCAGTTCGCGCCAGGTGCGCTGCAGGAAATGCAGCCACGCCAGGCTCTCTTTTCCGTGCAGCACCTTGCCATCTTGCGCGACCGTGGCACGCATGGCCAGATTGGCCTGGCGCAGGTCGATCAGGTCCACCTGGTCGGGGCCGACGCCCAGCGCCTGGGCCAGCTGCTGGCGCAGGGTCTCGGTCAGGCCCAGGACCGTCCACAGGTCCAGCTCGTAGGTCCAGCGCAGGGCAATGTCCCAGTCGCTGTCAGCGTGGGTGCGCCCGCTGGCCCGGCTGCCCACCAGCACCGCGAAGTCGAGCTGTGGCTGGCAGGCCAGCACTGCCCTGAGCTTGTTTTCCTGGTCTGCCTGCATCTTGCCCAGGTCAGACCGCCTGCGCCCTGATCCAGTTGACCAGCTTGTCGAGGAAGAGCTGGCCTTCCTCGTTCACCAGGTATTGCTCGGCTTCCTTCGAGTCGATGCAGCCCATCAGCTTGTCCTTCAGCTCGCCTTCCTGCTCCAGCAGCCACTGCAGCTTGGCGCCGAGCTTCTGCGGCAGCTCGTTGCGGTGGATCAGCGTGGCCGCGCCCTTGGCGCCGGGCGGCTGGATGCGGAAGATGACCAGCTCGGGGTTGGGCGTGCGCTGGCGGCGCTTCTTGTCCTCGCCCTCGGCTGGCTCCTGCCCACGGCCAGGGCTGGCCGCTGCCGCCAAGGGCCTTGCCCAGTGCCGCAGTTCCTCGCGCGCGCTCAGCTGCTCCAGCGTGATGCCGTAGCGCACGATCTGCTGCGCGATCTCGTCGATCACCTTGACGCAGTCGGTCTTCCAGCTCGCGAGCTCGGCGTTGAGCTGCGCGAAGGACTGCAGTTCCTCGGCACTCAGCGCCTGCTGCTGCTGGATCTTGCTGACGAGTTGCTCGAGTTCGGCTTGCTTGGGGAATTTCATGGCGTACCGCATTGAATGATGGATTTGATCTTAGCAGCCTGACCCTCTTGGCGCCTGGCTGCAGGCTGCATCCGGACGCAAAAAAGCCGCCGGGCTCTGGGCGAGCCGGGCAGCCAAGCTTAGGGTTTGAGACGGGGGATCAGGACTGGCGCGCTGCGTCCATGCACTGGCCGAGCTGGTCGAAGAACTGGTGGGCCAGCGCAGTCGGCATCACGTACTTGGTGCGGCTGTCGGTGGTGTCGTTGACCAGCATGATGATGCCCTTGGCGCGCAGAGTCTTGAGACGGCGGTGCACCGTGCTCGGCGAGATTTCCTTGGACATGTGCATGGCCTCCAGCACGGTGATCTGCTTGCCGGTGTGCCAGACGGCGGCGAAGCTTTCGAGCAGGGTCTGTTCGACCGCGTCGAGCGCCGGGAAGGTCGGCAGTTCGCGGATCGCCTTCACCAGGTTGAGGAACTTCAGATAGGCCTGCGAGTGTAGGGTGCTGTTTTGCATGTCGGTCGGTAGGGATGCCTGCGGAACCACTTCTGGATGGTGATTCGATTTCAAAGCGCACATTATCGCCGGTGATGTCAGCTGCAATTCAGCCACTCGGGTAATCCCTAGTCGCGTGTCGGCCACCCTCGACTGTCATTCGCCTGCCGGTCGTGCTCGCCGAGCCGCGGTGCCGGATGCTGGATGGTGCCCGGCGTGGCGCTGAGCTTGGGCGCGATGCCCGGCACCTTGAGCGGCATGCCGTGGCTGTCCTGCACCTGCAGCACCATGCCGCGCGCCAGGTATTGCGGGTCGTGCGCGATGTCGGCGGCGGTGTAGGCCTTGCCGACCGGCACGCCGGCTGCGTCGAGCGCCGCGATCACCTCGTCGACCGGACGCAGCAGCGTCCAGGCCTCGATCGCCTCGTCGAGCTCGGCGCTGCGGCGCGCGCGGCCGTCGTTGCGCGCCAGCTCCGGGTCGTTGCCGAGGTCGTCGCGCCCGATCGCGTGCATCAGGCGCTTGTAGATGCTGTCGCCGTTGCCGCCGATCAGCACGTAGCCGCCGCCCTGGCCATCGTCGCGGCAGCGGTAGGCGTTGGACGGCGCGATGCCGGGCAGGGCGCTGCCGGCGCGCTCGCGCACCACGCCGAAGGCGTCGTACTCGGGCAGCAGGCTCTCCATCAGGTTGAACACGCTTTCGTACAGCGCGCAGTCGACCATCTGGCCCTCGCCGCTGCTGTGGCGGTGGTTGAGCGCGAGCAGCACGCCGATGACGCCATGCAGCGCGGCGATCGAGTCGCCGATCGACACGCCGGTGCGCACCGGCACCCGGCCCGGTTCGCCGGTCAGGTGGCGCAGCCCGCCCATCGCCTCGGCCAGCAGGCCGAAGCCGGGCTTGGTGGCGTAGGGGCCGGTCTGGCCGTAGCCCGACATCCGCAGCATGATCAGGCGCGGGTTGAGCGCATGCAGCTCGTCCCAGCCCAGGCCCCAGGCTTCGAGCGTGCCGGGCTTGAAGTTCTCGATCAGCACGTCGGCCTCGGCGGCGAGCTTGCGCACCAGCTGCTGGCCCTCGGGCTGGCGCAGGTCGGCGCAGACCGAGCGCTTGTTGCGCGAAGACACCTCCCACCAGACCGAAGTCCCTTCGCGCAGCAGCCGCCACTTGCGCAGCGGGTCGCCGCCGTCGGGTGGCTCGATCTTGATGACGTCGGCGCCGAAGTCAGCCAGCGTCTTGGCGGCGAAGGGGCCGGCGATCAGCTGGCCGAGCTCGATTACCTTGAGGCCTTGCAGGGCTTGCGTGTTCATTCTGATCCGTGCAGCTTGAATAACTGGGCGCAATTGTGCGGGCAAAGCGGCGTTCAGTCCGGGCTGTCGGGTCTATGATGGAGCAAAAGGCAGAAGTCCTGCCTGACCGGCAGTCCTGGAGGTATGGCCATGAAGATTCTCGTCCCGATCGACGGTTCGGAGCTCGCGCTGCAGGCCTTGCGGCATGTGATCGAGCTGGCGCGCGCCGGCCTGGCGGTGGAACTGGTGCTGGGCAACGTGCAGGAGCCGGCCTCTGCCTACGAGATGCTGACGCTGCAGGACCCCGAGGCTCTGGCCGAGGTGGCGGTCGGTGCCGGTCGCGACCTGATGGCGCCCGCCGTCGAGCTGGCCGACGAGTCCGGCCTGCCGTATGCCGAGACCGTGGTGGTGGGCGACGTGGTGCCGGCGCTGATCGAGCTGCTCGAGGAGGAGGGCTGCGATGCCGTCGTCATGGGCAGCCATGGCATGGGTCTGGTGCGCAGCGCGCTGGGCTCGGTCTCGCGCGGCATGCTGGAGGATGCGCCGGTGCCGGTGACCTTCGTCAAGGCCGCGCCCGAGCCGGCCACTGATGAGGGCGAAGACCTGGCTGCCGACGCGGACTGACGACCTGCCCGGCGCGGCCTCGGAGGCGGACCTCAGCCGGCCAGCGCCGGGAAGATCTTGACCAGCCCGGCGGCCATCACCTCGACCGAGATCGCCGCCAGGATCAGGCCCATGATCCGCGTCATGACGTTGATGCCGGTCTTGCCCAGGATGCGCTCGATCGGCTCGGCCAGCGTGAAGCAGACCGCGGTGGCCAGCGCGATCACCACGCCGTAGCCCACCAGCGCAGCATGCTGCAGCAGGGTCCTGGCCTGGTCGGCGTAGATCACGACGGTCGACATCGTGGCGGGGCCGGTCAGCAGCGGTATGGTCAGCGGCACGACCGCGATCGAGGCCCGGGTCGACGCATCGTCGACCTCGTCCTGGTTGGTGCGCGCCTCGGCCGGCTGGGCATTGAGCATGGCCAGCGCCGAGGTCAGCAGCAGCATGCCGCCGCCGACCTGGAAGCTCGCCAGCGAGATGCCGAAGAAGTCCAGGATCTGCAGGCCCAGCAGCGCGCAGCCCGCGATCACCGCGAAGGCGCTGAAACTGGCCATCAGCACCGTGCGGCGGCGCTGCGCATCGGAAAATCCCTGCGTGTAGTGGATGAAGAAGGGCACGATCGCCAGCGGGTTGACGATGGCCAGCAGGGTGATCAGCGGCTTGAAGTCCATCACCCCATTGTGCCTGTACGGTACGCCGGATTCCGCTAATCTTGCATGATCCGTACTACAGGAGGATGTTTTTCATGGGCAAGTTCATCGATCTCACGGCCGCCGACGGCTTCGGCGTTTCCGCCTACCTGGCCGAGCCGGCCGGCCAGCCGCGCGGCGCGGTCGTGGTGCTGCAGGAGATCTTCGGCGTCAACTCGCACATCCGCGCCGTGGCCGACGGCTACGCCGCAGAGGGCTATCTGGCGATCGCGCCTTCGACCTTCCAGCGCGTCAAGCCCGGCGTCGAGCTCGGCTACACCGACGCCGACATGCAGGCCGGCTTTGCGATCATGCAGCAGGTCGGCGCCCTGCCGGCGCCCGGCGTGCTGGCCGACATCCAGGCCGCGATCGACGAGGCGGCTCGCCGCAGCGGCGGCAAGGTCGGCATCGTCGGCTACTGCTGGGGTGGCCTGCTGAGCTGGCGCAGCGCCTGCGAGCTGCAGGGGCTTGCTGCCGCCGTGCCCTACTACGGTGGCGGCATGACCACGCCCGAGGAAGCCGCGCGCCAGCCGAAATGCCCGGTGCTGGCGCATTTCGCCGAGCAGGACAACTGGATCCCGATGGACACGGTCGAGGCCTTCAAGGCCGCTCAGCCCGGCGTCGAGGTCCACAGCTACGACGCCCACCACGGCTTCAACTGCGACCAGCGCGGCGCCTCGCACCCGCCCTCGGCCGCGCTGGCGCGCGATCGCACGCTGGCCTTCTTCGCCAGGCACCTGGGCTGATAGCTGACTCAGCTGCGTCCGATCTGGTCCAGTTCGGCCTGCAGTGCCAGCTTGCTCAGCTTGTCGAAGGGCAGGTTGGCGAACAGCGCGATGCGGCGGCTCAGCACCAGGAAGGTCTCGGCGAAGGCTTTCTGGCGTGTCTGCGCATCGCCTTCCACGCTGACCGGGTCGGGCACGCCCCAGTGGGCCGACATCGGCTGGCCCGGCCAGACCGGGCAGACCTCGGCCCTGGCCTTGTCGCAGACGGTCAGCACGAAGTCCAGCTGCGGCGCCTGCGGCCCGGAGAACTCCTCCCAGCTCTTGCTGCGCAGGTTTTCCAGGGGGAAGTGGTTGCGTTGCAGCAGCTCGATCGCCATCGGATGGATCTGGCCGGCCGGCTGGCTACCTGCGCTATAGGCATGGAATCGGCCCAGGCCCTGCAGGTTCAGGATCGATTCGGCCATGATGCTGCGCGCCGAGTTGCCGCTGCAAAGGAAGAGGACATTGAAGATGCGTCGGGACATCATTTCGCCTTGATTTAACAGTTCAATGAAAATTGAATTGTGGCCGGGGATTGTGACCGGCAGATGTCAGGGGCTCCTGCCCTTCAGCCGCAACGAAGAAGCCCGGGCCTGTCGCCAGCACCCGGGTTGCATCAAATCGGTGCAGGGCTTTGTCAGCCCTGCCGCAGCGATCAGCTGCCGATCACGCCGCCATCCTTCTTGGTGATGACGATGGTGGCCGAGCGCGGACGCTTGCCGGCGCCGTAGCCGGCGTTGGCGGGCCACTGGCTGGTGTACTTGTCCGGATTGCCGACATCGGCCATCCTGGTGGTTTCGCCCGGGTGCTGGATGTTGATGAACATCGCGCGGCCGTCGGGGGTCTCGCACCAGCCGGTGATCTCGCAGTCCTTCGGGCCGACCAGGAAGCGCTTGAGCGTGGCTTCGGTCGGCGCCTTGCCGACGAAGGTGTCGACCTGGCGGCTGCTGCCGTCGGCCAGCTGGTGGGTCACGGTCTTCTTGCCGCCATCGCCGACCTGGCCCGGGATCGCGGCCAGCAGCATGCAGTTGCTCTGGTCGGTGTAGGCGCCGTCGTCGGTCTGGATCCAGCAGATGCCGGTCGAGGGGCTGAACACCAGGCCGTCGGGCGAGGACATGTCGTTGGCGTCGGTCAGGTTGGACAGGTTGACCCTGGAGGCATCGGCACCAGCCTCGGCGCCAAAGACGTAGATGTCCCAGCGGAAGGCATTGTCGGTCGGCCTGGCTTCGGCCAGGCGCAGGATATGGCCGTTGACGTTGCCCTTCTGTTCCTTGCCGCCCCTGAGGTCAGTGTAGGAGCGCGGGTTGGTGGCGTCGGTGCGCTCGGGCGTGCGGGTGCTGTTGTTGGTCAGCGTGATGTAGAGCTCGCCGTTGCGCGGGTTGACGCCGCCCCATTCCGGGCGGTCCATCTTGGTCGCGCCGGCCGCGTCGGCGGCGATGCGGGTGAAGACGGCGATGTCGGCCTCGCTCTTGAACGCAAAGCCCTTGTACTGGGCCAGCGCCGGGTTGTCGAGCGAGAGCTCCAGCCACTCGCCGCTGCCGTCGTTGCCGAAGCGGGCCGCATAGAGCTTGCCGCGGTTGAGGTACTTGTCGCCGGTGGCCAGGCGGTTGGCCGGGCGCGCGTCCTTCGGGTCCCACTTGGCGGCCGAGACGAACTTGTACAGGTACTCGTTGCGCGCGTCGTCGCCCATGTAGGCGACGATCGGCTGGCCGGCGACCGGCTTGGCGAAGCTCACGCTCTCGTGCGCGAAGCGGCCCAGCGCCGAGCGCTTGCGCACCTTGAGCTCCGGCTCGTAGGGGTCCATCTCGACCACGTAGCCGAAGGTGTTCATCTCGTTGCGGTAGTCGTCCTTGGCCGAATTGCCCAGCGCGCCGTTGTTCCAGCGCTGGTAGCGGTCGAGCTCGCCCGCGCTCTCCCAGCCATGGCGGCTGGCGGCACCAGCCTTGCGGCCGTAGCGGTTCAGGCCGGCGACCTGGCGGTCGTCCTTGCCGCGGCGCTCGTCGTCCTTGGCATCGCGGAAGAAGTAGCCGTTCCAGTTCTCCTCGCCTGAGACGAAGCTGCCCCAGGGGGTCTTGCCGGTACCGCAGTTGTTGAGCGTGCCGCGCGCCAGTTTGCCGTCCGGGCTGTAGCGGGTGATGGCGTGCTCACTGCCGCGCAGCGGGCCGTGCAGCTCGACCTCGGTCATGGTGGTGACGCGGCGGTTGAAGCGCGAAGCCTGCTGGTAAGCCCATTGGCCCTTGCTGGCTTCGACCTCGACCACCGACAGGCCGTGGATGGCGAGTTCCTTCTCGACCTCATCGGCGCGGCGCGGCAGCGCGGCCTTGCCGCCATCGGCGTGCAGGAAGAAGGAGGTCAGCTTCTCGTCGGTCGTGGCCTCGTGGTTCATGGCCAGCAGGCCGCGCGCATTGTAGTGCTCGCTCGGGCGGCCATTGGCGCTCAGGCTGAACCATTCCATGCCGTCGTGGTGGTCGCCGGCACGGCGGTGGAAATCGGTGTCGCTGCCGTCGTTCCTGAACGCCGGCGTGCTGGCGTCGAGCGGGTCGCCCAGCGCGTAGATGACCTGGTACTGGTAGCCCTCGGCGATGCTGACCTGGTCGGCAATGCTCTTGGCGACCGGCTTGAAGCCCAGCGTGGTCAGCCCAGCGCTGACCTTGCGACCGGCTTGGGCGCCATGGCCAGCCGCCAGCGCGCCGCTGCCCGCCAGGCCCAGGCCGGCCGCGCCCACGGCGCCGCGCAGGATGTTGCGGCGGTTCAGGCGCGCGCCCAGCACCTGGTCGAAGTGCGGGTTGGCGCTGCTGTTGGAGTCTTCATCGTTGAAGAGGGCGTCGGGGCGGATGTCGTGTTGCAAGTTGGACCTCTGGTGGCATGGTGCACAAACCCCATGAGTCTTGCGTTTGGTTGTGAAATCCTTGTGAAGCAATAGTGACGCTAACGTGAAAAACCCCTGGGAGCCAGTGGCTGCCAGGGTTTTAGCTGGGGATAAGAAGGCTTGCTATCAGCTGCCGATCACACCGCCATCGTTCTTTGTGATCACGATGGTGGCCGAGCGCGGCAGCGTGTTGCCGCCATCCGGCCAGTGGCTTCCGCCCTCTTCGCCGGGGTGCTGGATGTTGATGAACATCGTCTTGTTGTCCGGCGTGAAGGTCAGGCCGGTGACCTCGCACTCCTTCGGACCGACGAAGAAGCGGCGGATTTCCTTGGTCTTGGGGTCGGCTGCCAGCATTTGGTTGTTGCCCTGGTTAGCATAGTTACCAGAGTTGCTGTAGTTACCGTCAGTCTGTATCCAGAGCCGACCAAAACGATCGAAGCCGAGACCATCGGGGCTGTTGAAGGTGTTTTCTGCGCTGACATTGGCAGAGCCCGCCTTGAGCGTTCCTGCGTTGCCCGGCATGGTCGGGTTGCCTGCCAGGACGAAGATATCCCATTCGAAGGTCAAAGCAGCGGCATCGTTCCCTGCTTCACGCCACCGTAGGATCTGGCCGTAGATGTTGCTCGCGCGCGGGTTGGCGTCGTCCGTCACGGTTCGGCCGGAGTTGTTTGTCAGCGTGACGTAGACTTCCTGGGTTTCCGGGTGGACGGTCACCCATTCCGGACGGTCCATCTTGGTCGCACCCACGGCATCGCCAGCCAGGCGGGCGTGGACCAGCACGTCGGCCTGATTGACAAAGGAGTGAGTGGCGTTGCTAGCGTTCAGGCCGTTTTTGCCATGGGTCAGTTCTACCCATTCGCCGGTCCCCATCATGTCCCCAGAGGCGGCGCCGTCCTTGAAATTGGCCACGTAGAGGGTGCCGCTGTCCAGCAGGTTGCGGTTGTTGTTGATGTCGCCCGCGACATACTTGCCGGTCGAAACGAACTTGTAGATGTAGTCGTTGGCCTGGTCGTCGCCCATGTAAACGACGACGCGCTTGTCGGCGGTGAAGGCGTAGGCTGCGTTCTCGTGCTTGAAGCGGCCCAGCGCGGTGCGCTTCTTCGGGGTGGAAGTGGAGTCGAAGGGGTCGATCTCGACGATCCAGCCGAAACGATTGGATTCGTTGGGTTCCTTCTTGTAGTCGAAGCGGTCGTGCTGGGTTTCCCACGCATAGCCCGTGGTGCCAGCAGTGATGCCGTAGCGCTTTTGCGCGGCGGTGCGAGTATCGCTGCTGGTATCAGTAGTGCCGAAGTTATTGTTGAAGTTTTCCTCGCAGGTCAGGTAAGTGCCCCACGGGGTGTAGCCGTTGCCACAGTTGTTGATGGTGCCCAGCACGATGGAGCCGGTCGGATCGTCGCTGGTCTTCAGCAGCGCGTCACCGGCGGCCGGGCCGGTCAGCAGCATCGGCGTGGCCGAGGTGATGCGGCGGTTGTACTGCGAATCGAGCACCACGTCCCACTTGCCTGCTGTGCGCTTGATGTGGATGACAGAGCATCCCCAGGCGTTGATCGACTTGTTCACTCGGTCCAGGGTATCGGCCGGCGCCGGTGTAGATCCGAACAAGGTCAGGTAATTCTTGTAGCCAGAGGATTTGGTCGTGGTGCTGTACTCGTGGTTCATCACGAGCAGGCCTTCTTCGCTCGACTTGCCGTCGATCGGAAAGAAGTGGATGCCGTCGTGGTTGTCGCCCACCTGGCGGGCCTGATCCGCGGCGTTCTCGCTGCCGTCACCCTTCCAGATCGAGCCCGCGCCAGAGGAGAACAGCGGTGTGCCCCAGGGCGCGAAGACGCTGGCGGTGTAGCCGTTTGCAATGCTCACGCCATCATCGGTATAGGCCGCGATACCGGTAAACCCGAGCAAGGGCTTGGCTTCTTCATCATCACTGCCACCACAGGCTGTCAGGCCGGTCGACATGAAGGCGACTGCAGCAGCACCAGTGCCAGATTTGATCAGGAAGCCACGGCGGCTGACGGCACGGCTGACAACTTCCTGGAAATGTTCGTTCTTGCTGAGGTTGGTCGGAAAATCGTCCTGGTCGGCGTGATGGCTCATTGATGGTTCTCGCTTGGCTGGTATTCGATAAATGCCGCCTCTGTTGGGCGCAGCCCAGGCAGCGAATAAGGTCTTGGAGCAGTGGCCCAAGCCAGAGGACATCATCGACGTTGATCATGACGGCATCATGTGGATGCCGTGATGTTTTCATGACTACCACTCTGTTCTGCTTGACCAGATGCTGTGTCGTTTCCATTTTTGACAAAGCCTGTCAACGAGTATTCACTGAGAGATTTTTCACGGCTGGATTTTTCTATTTAATATGATAACCGTGCCATACTGCGCTCATTTTTTGCCTGCCAGCGTCATCAGCCGAGGTCATGTAGCTGTCACGCCCGCCCACTAATCTTTGCTCTCCAACTTAATGGAGAGTTTGATGCTGCGCCTTAAAAACGCCTTGAAAACCCTGGCATTGGCCTTGAGCGTGGCCGGCTTGTTCACCGCCTGCAGCGATGAAGCCAACGAGCTGGCGGCCTCGGTTGCCGATCCGGCCATGTCCTTCAACCGGGTCGCAACCTTCGCGGTCTGCGAGCAGATCGGTTCCTCCTGCGAGTCGAACGAGGAGACCGCAGCCGAGATCGCCGCCGCCAGCGTTGACGGCATGACCGTCATCTACACCAACAGCCCCAAGCGGGAGATCGGCTTCGTCGACATCACCGATCCTGCCAATCCCCTGCCCCTGGGTGCACTGGCCATGGGCGGCGAGCCTACTTCGGTCGCCGTGCTGGGCGCCTACGCCGTGGTGGCGGTCAACACCAAGCCCGGCGTCGCCGACGAGTTCAGCAGCCCGGCCGGCAAGCTGGTGGTGGTGGACATCGCCAAGCGCCAGGTCGTCAAGGAACTGGCCTTGGGCGGCCAGCCCGATTCGGTCGCCGTCAGCAAGGACGGCCGCTACATCGCCGTGGTGATCGAGAACCAGCGCGACGAGGGCATCAACGGCGGGGCCTTGCCGCAGACGCAGCCCGGGTTGCTCATGATCGTCGACTCGGTGGGCACCCCCGACACATGGAAGACCCGCCCCGTGGCCTTGACCGGCTTGGCGACCCTGTACCCCACCGACCCCGAGCCGGAATATGTCTCCATCAACGATGACAACATCGCAGCCGTCACGCTGCAGGAAAACAACCATGTGGTGCTGGTCGACCTGAAGTCTGGCGCTGTCACGGGGCATTTCAGCGCCGGCAGTGTCACCCTGAAGCAGGTGGACCTGACCGACGAGCGGCCGAACAAGATCGCGCTGAGCGAGACCCAGGCCGATCGTCTGCGTGAACCCGACGGCATCGCATGGCTTTCCAGGACCCGGTTTGCGATTGCCAACGAGGGTGATCTCAATGGCGGAAGCCGCAGTTTCTCCATCCTGAACACCCAGGGTCAGGTGGAGTACGACTCCGGCGCCGAACTCGAGCATCTGGCGGTACGTCTGGGGCATTTCAACGACCGCCGCTCCGACGCCAAGGGCACTGAGCCCGAGAACGTGGCCTTTGCCCGCTTCGACAAGACCGACTACCTGTTCGTGGCCCTGGAGCGCGCCAGCCTGCTGGCGGTCTATGACCTATCGGTGCCGACCAAGCCGGTGCTCAAGCAGGCCCTGCCGGGCGCGATCAGCCCCGAAGGCATCCTGACCATTCCGTCGCGTGGCCTGGTGATCAGTGCCAGCGAAGTCGATGACCGTGGCCTGCCCGCGCGCGCGGCCCTGAACATCTACGCCTACCAGAAGGCGGCTGCCAGCTATCCCAAGATCGTTTCTGACGATCGTGCCGACGGCACGCCGATTCCCTGGGCGGCGCTGTCCGGCATGGCGGCGCTGGATGACAAGACCGTCTACGCCGTCGATGACAGCTTCTTCCGCGGTAACCGCATCCTCGAGCTGGACGTGTCCGTCGCGCCTGCCGTGATCCGTCGCGAGATCCTGATCAAGGACAGCAACGACGTGTTCAAGAACTTCGGTCTGACCCTGCCTGCGGCCAAGGACAGCCAGGCCTTCGACCTGACCGATGTGACGGCGATGATCAATGCCGACAAGTCGGTCAACATCGACCCGGAGGGCGTTGCCCTGGCCAGCGGCGGTGGCTTCTGGGTCGCATCGGAGGGGGCAGGTTCCAAGACCACGTACGAGACCAAGCGCGACATCCTCTCGGCCAACCTCATCTTCAAGGTGGCCGCCAACGGAGACATCCAGGAGGTGATCGCCCTGCCGGAGACGGTGAATGGAGCGCAGCAGGCCCGCTACGGCCTGGAAGGCGTTGCCGAGCATGCCGGCAAGCTGGTGGTGGCTATCCAGCGCAGCTGGGACCCACTCAACAAGGCGGGCAATCCCGGCATCGGGGTCTATGACCTGAGCGCCAAGACCTGGATGTTCCTGTCCTATCCGATCGATCCGGTGTCCTCGCCCAACGGTGGCTGGGTGGGCCTGTCGGAGATCACTGCCATCGGTAGCAATCAGTACCTGGTGGTCGAACGCGACAACCAAATGGGCCCTGATGCCCGCATCAAGCGCCTTTACAAGATCGACCTGACGGGCAAGGCCAACGGGGACTTGCTCAGCAAGACCCTGGTGCGTGATCTGCTGCCGGACCTGAAGGCCACCAAGGGCCTGGTGCTCGAGAAGATCGAGGGCCTGGCGCTGCTGCCCAACGGTGAGGTGATGTTCTCCACCGACAACGATGGTGTTAACGATCACGGCGGCGGTGGCGAGACCCAGCTGATCCGTCTCGGCAAGATCCTGAACTGAGTCCGGTAGGGGCTTGAGTTGCTGCGCCGCCCTCGGGCGGCGCATTATTTTGCGAAGCCACTGCCTGCCGGATGACGTTGGGGTTTCCCATTGGGCAGCTTCATCCGTATCATCCCTCTGTGCCTGAGTTGGACGGGTCTGCCGCTATCCGGCCGCGGCCCTTGGGCTTGGCTCAGGATAGGAGATTCGGCATGAACGCTCCCTTGTCAGATTCCGTGCGCGCGGCGCTGGGCGCCGTCACGCTCGACAACAAGTACGCGCTGGCGCGCGGCCATGTCTTCATGAGCGGCATCCAGGCCCTGGTGCGCCTGCCCATGCTGCAGCAGCAGCGCGACGCGCTGGCCGGCAGGAACACCGCCGGCATGGTCAGCGGCTACCGCGGCTCGCCCCTGGGCGGCTACGACCTGACGCTCTGGAAGACCAAGGCCCACCTGGACGCGCACAACATCCGGTTCCAGCCTGGCGTCAACGAGGAACTCGCCGCCACCGCGATCTGGGGCACCCAGATGCTGGGTTACGCGCCGCCGGGCAGCCAGAAGTTCGACGGCGTGTTCGGCATCTGGTACGGCAAGGGGCCGGGCGTGGATCGCTGCTCCGATGTCTTCAAGCATGCCAACCTGGCCGGCACCACGCCTTGGGGCGGCGTGATCGCGGTCGCCGGCGACGACCACGCCGCCAAGAGCTCGAGCGCGCCGCACCAGAGCGACCATGTGTTCAAGGCCTGCGGCCTGCCGGTGTTCTTCCCGTCCAGCGTGCAGGAGATCCTCGACCTCGGCATCCACGCCTTCGCCATGAGCCGCTACGCCGGCCTCTGGGCTGGCATGAAGACGATCCAGGAAGTGGTCGAATCCGGCGCCGGGGTCGAGGTCGATCCGGAACGGGTCCGGATCGTGCTGCCCGACTTCCCCATGCCGGCGGGCGGCCTGCATATCCGCTGGCCCGACACCCCGCTGGCGCAGGAAGACCGCCTGATGAACCACAAGTGGTACGCCGCGCTGGCCTATGTGCGGGCCAACCGGCTCAACCACGATGTCTGGTCCGGGCCCGATGACCGCTTCGGCATCATCGCCAGCGGCAAGGCCTGGGGCGACACGCTGCAGGCGCTGGCCGACCTCGGGCTCGACCAGGCGGCCTGTCGCGCGCTCGGCATCCGCTTGCACAAGGTCGCGGTGGTCTGGCCGCTGGAGGCGCAGACGGTGCGCGAGTTCGCCACCGGCCTGCAGGAGATCCTGGTGGTCGAGGAGAAGCGCCAGATCATCGAGTACCAGCTCAAGGAGGAGCTCTACAACTGGCGCCCCGACGTGCGCCCGGACGTGCTGGGCAAGTTCGACGAGTCCGGCGCCGACCACAGCGGCGGCGAGTGGAGCATGCCCGACCCGAGCGGCCAGACCCTGCTGCGCGCGACCGCCGACCTGACCCCGGCGCTGATCGCGCGCGCGATCGGGCGCCGGCTGCTCCAGCGCGGCCTGCTGCCGGCCGGCAGCGCGATCGAGCAGCGGGTGCAGTCGCACCTGGCGTTGCTGGAGGCGCGCGAAAACTCGCTGCAGCAGCTCTACGCCGGTGGCACGGCGCCCGATCGTCCGCCCTGGTACTGCTCGGGCTGTCCGCACAACCGCTCGACCGTGGTGCCGGAGGGATCGCGTGCGATCGCCGGCATCGGCTGCCACTACATGGTGACCTGGATGGACCGCCATACCGAGGGCTTCACCCAGATGGGCGGCGAGGGCGTGCCCTGGGTCGGCCAGCAGCCCTTCAGCCGCGAGAACCACCTGTTCGCCAACCTGGGCGACGGCACCTATTTCCACAGCGGGCTGATCGCGATCCGGCAGGCGATCGCGGCCGGCGTCAACATCACCTACAAGATCCTCTACAACGACGCGGTCGCGATGACGGGCGGCCAGCCGGTGGGCGAGCGGCCCGAGGGCCATTCGGTGCTGCAGATCGTGCACAGCCTGCGTTCCGAGGGCGTGAACCGGATCGTGATCGTGACCGACGACCCGCTCAAGTACGTCAACGCCGAGCACCGCACGCCCGGCGGCGTGACGCTGCGCCTGCCTGACGACGTGCCGGTCGAGCACCGCGACGAGCTCGACCGCCTGCAGCGCGAGTTCCGCGAGATCCCTGGCACCACCGCCATCATCTACGACCAGACCTGCGCCACCGAGAAGCGGCGCCGGCGCAAGCGCGGCCTGCTGGTCGAGCCGGCGCGGCGCGTCTACATCAACGCATCCGTCTGCGAGGGCTGCGGCGACTGCGGCGAGAAGAGCAACTGCCTGAGCGTCGAGCCGCTCGAGACCGAGCTCGGCCGCAAGCGCCAGATCAACCAGAGCAGCTGCAACCTCGACTACTCCTGCCTGGACGGTTTCTGCCCCAGCTTCGTGACGGTCGAGGGTGGCCGGCTGCGGCGCGGCGCCGACAAGGCCTTGCCCGATCCGGCCAGCCTGGGCGAATGCCCCGAGCCCGAGCTGCCGGCGACGGCCCGTTCCTACGGCATCCTGATCGCGGGCGTGGGCGGCACAGGCGTCATCACGCTGGGACAGCTGATCGGCGAGGCGGCCTTCCTCGACGGGCGCGGCGTCGTGACCCAGGACGCTGCCGGTCTGGCGCAGAAGGGCGGCGCGACCTGGAGCCATGTGCAGATCGCCGACCGCCAGCAGGACATCCTGACCACGCGCGTGAGCATGGCCGAGGCCGACCTGCTGCTGGGCTGCGATCCGATCGTCGCCGCGCAGCGCGAGTCAGTTTCCCGCCTGCGCGCGGGCCGTAGCCGGGTGGCGCTCAACTCTCATGTGGCGCCGACGGCGGCCTTCGTGCACCAGGGCGGCTGGAAGAGCCCCGGCGCGCAGTGCCAGGAACTGCTCGGGCAGTCGGTCGGCGAGCAGGCGCTGTCGGTGCTGGATGCCGAGGCCATCGCGCGCACGCTGGTCGGTGATGCGCTTTTCGCCAACCCGGTGCTGCTGGGCTACGCCTGGCAGCGCGGCTGGGTGCCGGTGCGGCGCGAGTCGCTGCGGCGCGCGATCGAGCTCAACGCCACCGCGGTGGACAGGAACCTGGCCGCCTTCGAATGGGGCCGGCTGGCGGCGCATGACGGCGCGCGCGTGCAGGCCCTGCTGGCGCCGGCGGCACAGCCGGTCCGGTTCCAGCCCCGGCCCGGGCTCGACGAACTGCTGCCCCGCCGCTTCGAGCTGCTGACCGCCTACCAGGATGCGGCCTACGCGCGCCGCTACGAGGAGGCGGTGCGCCGCGTGCAGCAGGCCGAGGCCGCCCTTGTGCCAGGCAAGTCCGCGCTGGCCGAGGCGGTGGCGCGCCACCTCTACGACCTGATGGCGTACAAGGACGAGTACGAGGTGGCCCGCCTCTACACCGACGGCCGCTTCGAGCGCGAGGTCGCCGAGCGCTTCGAGGGCGACTACCGGCTGCATTTCCACCTCGCGCCGCCGTTCTGGGCCGATCGCAACGCGCGCGGCGAGCTCAGGAAGAAGTCCTACGGCACCTGGATGCTCGGTCTCATGCGCCTGCTTGCGCGTGGCAAGTTCCTGCGCGGCAGCGCCTTCGACCCCTTCGGCCGCAGCGAGGAGCGCCGCACCGAGCGCGCGCTGATCGGCGAATACCTGGAGCTGGTCGACGAACTGCTGCGCACGCTGAACGCCGATAACCATGCGCTGGCGCTGCAGCTCGCGCACCTGCCGGGGCAGATCAAGGGCTTCGGCCATGTCAAGGCGCGACACCTGGCGGCGGCACGCGAGCGCTGGGTCCAGCTGCTGGCGCAGTGGCGCGCGCCGGCTTCGGCGGGCGCAGCACAATCGGACTCATCTGAAAAAATGGAAATTCAATCAACATGAGCCAGACCTTGCGCTTCCTCCAGTTCGACTGCAGCGATGACAACAGTGGCCTTGTCAGCTTCGAGGCCATGGCCAGCGTTGGCGCCGCGCAATGGCCGGCGCTGCAGGCCGAGCTCAAGCTGGTGCTGGACTGGGCCCACCACGGCTATGCCGGCGTGCGCGGCCCGCTCGAGGACGACGGCGACTGGGACTACGACCTGCACGCCAGCCTCGAGACGATCGCCACGCTCGAGCTCGACTACGACCCCGACTCGCGCCGCCTCGCCAGCCATCTCCTGGCCGACGGCGTGCCGCGCCACACCCTGACGCTGACCCTGAGCGGCACCCCGGGCTTTGCGCAAGCCCTGCGCGAGCGCTTCGACTTGGGCGACGATTAGAATGGCCACAGGCCAGTCCCTTCGGGCCGGCTACAAGTGACTTTTTCCGAGACAGGATTTTCAAGTGTTCATTTCTCCCGCTTTCGCCCAGGCCGCCGCTGGCGGCGACACCCAGTCGACCCTGATGAACATGCTGCCGCTGGTGCTGATGTTCGTGGTGCTGTACTTCGTCATGATCCGCCCGCAGATGCGCAAGCAGAAGGAGCACAAGGCCATGATCGAGGCGCTGGCCAAGGGCGACGAGGTCGTGACCGCCGGCGGCATGCTGGGCCGTGTCAGCAAGCTCGGCGAGACCAGCATCGGCGTCGAGATCGCCAACGGCGTCGAGATCCAGCTGCAGCGCAGCGCCGTGGCCCAGGTGCTGCCCAAGGGCACCCTCAAGTAATTCCCCTGCGACAGAGCACGGCCGGACCCCGATCCGGCCGTTCGGCTTTTTGAACGGAGCGCCAGGCTCATGAACCGATATCCCTTGTGGAAATACGTGACCATCGTCGTCGCGTTGCTGATCGCCACCCTCTACACCCTGCCCAATTTCTTCGGCGAGGCGCCAGCGGTCCAGGTTTCCTCGGGCAAGGCGACCGTCAAGGTCGACCATGCCATGGTGGCCCGCGTCGAACAGGTGCTGGCGCAGCAGGGCCTGGTCGCCGACGCCATTCAGTTCGACGGCAACTCGGTCAAGGCGCGCTTTGCCAGCACCGACCTGCAGATCAAGGCGCGCGACGCTATCGATCACGCGCTCAACAATGACCGGAATGATCCCAGCCACATCGTGGCGCTGAACCTGCTGCCGCGCACGCCGGCCTGGCTGCAGTCCTTCGGCGCCGCGCCGATGTACCTGGGCCTTGACCTGCGCGGTGGCGTGCACTTCATGCTGCAGGTCGACATGGTCGGCGCGCTCAACAAGCGCGCCGAGGGGCTGGCCAGCGAGGTCCGCACCGTGCTGCGCGAGAAGAACCTGCGCGCCGTCGTGCGTCGCGAGGGCCAGGCGCTCGACATCCGTCTGCGTGACGCCGAGTCGTTCGCCGCTGCCTCCCGCCTGCTGTCGGGGCAGTTCGCCGAATGGACCTTCATCGAGTCCAACGTCGAGGGCGAGTACCGCCTGACCGCGCGCCTCAAGCCCGAGGGCGCGCGCGCGATCCAGGAGCAGGCGCTCAAGCAGAACATCAACACGCTCAACAACCGCATCAACGAGCTCGGCGTGGCCGAGCCGGTGATCCAGCAGCAGGGACAGGACCGCATCGTGGTCCAGCTGCCGGGCGTGCAGGACACCGCCAAGGCCAAGGACATCCTGGGCCGCACCGCGACGCTGGAAGTGCGGATGGTCGAGGCGCATGGCATCCCGGGCGCGCGCGACTACAACCCGGCCCGCATCCAGGAAGCCGAGCAGGGCCTGGTGCCGCCCGGCACCGAGCTGCTCTACTCGAGCCGCGACGGCCGCAAGGAGCCGCTGCTGCTGTCGCGCGAGGTGATCTTCTCGGGCGACAACCTGACCGGCGCCGACGCCTCGATCGATCAGCAGAACTCGAGCTCGGTCGTCAGCGTGACGCTTGACGGCAAGGGTGGCGCCGCGATGCGCGCCGCCACCCGCGACGGCATCAAGCGCCGCATGGCGGTGGTGCTGATCGAGAAGGGACGGCCCGAGGTGCTGACCGCGCCGACCATCCAGTCCGAGCTCAGCAACCGCTTCCAGATCACCGGCATGAACAGCCCGCAGGAGGCGACCGACCTCGCGCTGCTGATGCGCGCCGGCAGCCTGGCCGCGCCGATGGAGATCATCGAGGAGCGCACCATCGGCCCGAGCCTGGGCGCCGAGAACATCGCCAAGGGCTTCAACAGCGTGGTCTGGGGCTTCGTGGTGATCGCCATCTTCATGTGCGTCTACTACCTGCTGTTCGGCCTGTTCTCGAGCATCGCGCTGGCTGTCAACGTACTGCTGCTGGTTGCCGTGCTGTCGATGCTGCAGGCGACCCTCACCTTGCCCGGCATCGCCGCGATGGCGCTTGCGCTCGGCATGGCGATCGACTCCAACGTGCTGATCAACGAGCGCATCCGGGAGGAACTGCGCAATGGCGCGCCGCCGCAGTCCGCCATCCATGCCGGCTACGAGCATGCCTGGGACACCATCCTGGACTCCAACATCACGACGCTGATCGCTGGCGTCGCCCTGCTGGCCTTCGGTACCGGCCCGGTGCGCGGCTTCGCGGTCGTGCACTGCATCGGCATCCTGACCAGCATGTTCTCGGCCGTGTTCTTCTCGCGCGGGCTGGTCAACCTCTGGTACGGCCGCCAGAAGAAGCTCAAGTCCGTGTCGATCGGCACGGTGTGGAAACCGGCCGCCAGCGCGGCCAAGGCCGACTGATCGGGAGGAAAAATGGAACTGTTTCGCATCAAGAAAGACATCCCGTTCATGCGCCAGGCTCTGGTGCTCAACGCGGTGTCGCTCGTGACCTTCCTCGCCGCCGTGTTCTTCCTCTTCTCGCGCGGGCTCAACCTGTCGGTCGAGTTCACCGGCGGCACCGTGATGGAGGTGGCCTACGAGCAGCCGGCCGACCTCGAGTCGGTCCGCAAGGTGGTCGCCAGCCTGGGCTATGCCGACGTGCCAGTGCAGAACTTCGGCAGCTCGCGCGATGTCCTGATGCGCCTGCCGGTGCTGCAGGGCCAGACCTCGGGCCAGCAGAGCGAAGCCATGATGGCCGCGCTCAAGGCGCAGAACCCGGCGGTGCAGCTGCGCCGCACCGAGTTCGTCGGCCCCCAGGTCGGCCAGGAGCTGCTGACCGACGGCCTCAAGGCGCTGGCTTTCGTGATCGCCGGCATCATGCTCTACCTCGCGGTCCGCTTCGAGTGGAAGTACGCGGTCTCGGGCATCATCGCCAACCTGCACGATATCGTCATCATCCTGGGCTTCTTCGCCTTCTTCCAGTGGGAGTTCTCGCTCGCGGTGCTGGCGGCGGTGCTGGCGGTGCTGGGCTATTCGGTCAACGAGTCGGTGGTGATCTTCGACCGCATCCGCGAGACCTTTCGGCGCCAGCGCAAGATGGGCACGGTGCAGGTGATCGACCACGCCATCACCTCGACCATCAGCCGCACCATCATCACGCACGGCTCGACCCAGATCATGGTCCTCTCCATGCTGCTGTTCGGCGGCCAGACGCTGCACCACTTCGCGATGGCGCTCACCATCGGCATCTGCTTCGGTATCTACTCGTCGGTGTTCGTGGCGGCGGCGATCGCGATGTGGCTGGGCATCAGGCGCGAGGATCTGGTCAAGGCGTCGAGCAAGAAGGGCGATCCGGACGATCCGCACGCTGGCGCGGTGGTCTGATCCGCATTGCATCATGAAGGGGGCCATCGGGCCCCGTTCGCGTTTTCAGGCCGCGGCCTCAGGCGTTGGCGCGGCGCTGGTACAGGCCGCCTGGCAGCCTGGCCACGAGGCCGTCGAACTCGAGCTCCAGCAGCCAGGCCTGCAGCGTGGCGGTGTCGAGGCCGCTGCGGGCCTGCAGCGCATCGAGTCCGCAGGGCTCGAAGCCCAGTTGTCCCAGCAGCGCCGCGCTGCGTGGCGTGGACGGTTCCGCCCGGGCGCCTTCATCCGCTGCGGCTCCCGTTTGGCCAGCGTGGGCGGCCTGCGAGCTGACGTGCAGTTCCTCCAGGATGTCCTGCGCCGACTCGACCAGCTTGGCGCCCTGGCGGATCAGCAAGTGGCAGCCGCGCGACTGCGGCGAGTGGATCGAGCCCGGGATCGCGAACACCTCGCGTCCCTGCTCGGCGGCCTGGCGCGCGGTGATCAGCGAGCCCGACTGCAGCGCGGCCTCGACCACCAGCACGCCCTGGCTCAGGCCCGAGATGATGCGGTTGCGCCTGGGAAAATTCGGCGCCAGCGGCGGCGTGCCGAGCAGGTATTCGCTGATCAGCGCACCCTGCGCGGCGATGCGCCGCGCCAGCGCCTGGTGCTGCTTGGGATAGACCTGGTCGAGCCCGGTGCCGACGATGGCCAGCGTGCTGCCGCCGGCTTGCAGCGCGCCCTCGTGCGCCGCCGCGTCGATGCCCAGCGCCAGTCCCGAGATGATGCAGGCGCCGGCCGAAGCCAGCGCCTGGGCGAAGGCGCGCGCGTTGTCGGCTCCCTGTGCGGTCGGGTTGCGGCTGCCGACCACCGCCAGCCGCAAGGGCTGGCGCAGCGCGGCCAGATCGCCCTCGACATGCAGCAGCAGCGGAGGGTCCTCGGTCTGCAGCAGCCCGGCCGGATAGTCCGGGTCTCCCAGCGTGATCAGGTGCCGCCGCCCCTCGCCCTCGGCCAGCCAGGCGCTGGTGCGCGCGCAGAGCTCGCGCCAGCCCTCGGGTTCGGCCAGCAGGCGGGCGGCCAGCGCCGGGCCCGTGATCGCGCTGAGCGCCGACTGCGGCTGGGCAAACAGCGCTGGCGGCAGTCCGAAAGCCGCCAGCAGCTTGCGCGCGGTCGCATCGCCCACGCCGGGCGTGAGCTTGAGGCGCAGCCAGGCGTCTCGCTCCTCGTCCTGCATGCTGCTGGCGCTCAGGGCTTGACGAAGCGGTCGCCGACCTTGACGCCGTCGGCGATCTGCAGCACCAGGGCGTAGGAGACGCGCTCGAAGGTCCGGAACACCATCATCAGGCCGTTGCGCTCGCCCGGCAGGCGCAGTTCGGGCCGGGCCTCGTCGGTCCTGTCGTGCTGCAGGCCGCTGTCGCGCAGCAGGGCCAGCACATGTCCGCGCTCGAGCCCATCGCGGCTGCCGCGGTTGATCGCGACCACCTGGTTCTGGCCGGCGAAGCGCACCGCGTTGCCGTAGACCGAGACGACCTGGCCCTGCTGGGCCGGATCGGGGGCATGCGGGATGAATTGCGGCAGTTCGCGAGGCGGCTCGGGCAGCAGGCGGTCGCCGACGCGGATCTCCTCCCTGGTCTGGGTGATGTCGATCGTCGCCGGCACGATCTGCTGTCCGCCCTGGCCCTCGGTTCCGGGCGCGTTGAGCAGGCCTTCGGCGCGCTCGAGCTCGGCCTGGCCCACATACTGCGCCTCGTAGCCCAGGATCTCGCCGCTGGCCGGATCCCGCAGGGGGGTGGCGTTGCGGAAGACGCGGAACTGGCGCGGCTGTCCCGCGCCGAGCAGCAGCGGCCGCCCACTCAGCGCGCCGGCCTCGCCGTACTGGCCGCGCGCATAGGCGCGGTCGCCCTGGCTGAGCAGCACGCGGTTCTCGGGCGCGGCGACGATCCGGGCCGCCGCGGCCAGCGCCGACTCCCCGACGACCAGCGCCTCGTTCAGGAAGGGGGCGATCGCGCCGAGCGGGATCGGCGGGATCGCGGCCTCGTCCAAGCTCTCGCGCCTGACGCGCGGCGAGAGCTTGACGGTGGGCTCAGCGCCCTGGTCGAAGCTGAGCCAGGCCCGGCCATCGGCCTGGTTGAGCACCAGCACCTGTCCCGGGAAGATCAGGTGCGGGTTGCGGATCTGCTGCAGGTTCATGCCCCAGAGCTCGGGCCAGCGCCAGGGGCGCCGCAGGAAGAGACCCGAGATGTCCCACAGCGTGTCGCCACGCTGGATCGTGTAGCGGTCCGGCGCGTCGGGACTGAGCTCCTCGAGCGGGACGCCGCGCTGTGCCACCCTTTGCGCGGTCTGGCGCTGCCCCGGCGTGATCGGATAGTCGGGAAAGGCGTGCGCAGGCCCCAGTGTGCCGAGCAGGGCCAGGCCGGCGGAGCCGGCGAGCAGTTGGCGCCGCCCGGCGGATGGGCCGGCCGCGCTGCCATGCCGGCGTTCTGCCTCGCCCATGCGCTGTCCACCATCCGGCTCGGGCTTGTTCATGGCCGCCATTGCTTCCTCCCTGGGATTTGTTACTTATATTGCGTTGACTATCAGGCTTATAGCAAGCCCTTTGCCCCCATGTCCAGACGCCGCGCGCAAAAGCCGCGAAAATACCGGCACTGGCGCCCGTTCCGACGGCTTTGCTGCGCATCACGAAAGAGATCCCTCCCCATGTCCGATACCGAACTGCTGACCATCCTGCGTTACCCCGATCCGCGCCTCCACACCGTGGCCCAGCCCGTGGCATCGGTCGATGACGCGATCCGCGCCATGATCGAGCGCATGCTCGCCACCATGTACGCTGCCCAGGGCATCGGCCTGGCGGCGACCCAGGTCGACTTCCACCAGCGCCTGGTCGTGATCGACACCAGCGAGGAGCGCAACCAGCCGATGGTGCTGATCAACCCCGAGATCGAGTGGGCCAGCCCGACCAGGCGCCGTGGCGAGGAGGGCTGCCTGTCGGTGCCCGGCATCTACGACGGCGTCGAGCGCTCGATCGCGGTCAAGGTGCGCGCGCTCGACGAGAAGGGCGAGAGCCGCCTGATCGAGGCGGAGGGCCTGCTGGCGGTCTGCATCCAGCACGAGATCGACCACCTCGACGGCAAGGTGTTCGTGCAGCATCTGTCGCAGCTCAAGCGCGACCGCATCAAGGCCAAGCTGATCAAGGCCGAACGCGAGGCCCGGCGCTGAGATGGCGGGCCCGAAGGTCGTCTTCGCGGGCACTCCCGAGTTCGCCGCCGTCGCGCTGCAGGCGCTGCTGGCCGCCGGCTTCGAGGTCAAGCTGGTGCTGACCCAGCCCGACCGCCCGGCCGGGCGCGGCATGAAGCTGCAGGCCTCGCCGGTCAAGCAGCTCGCGCTGCTGCATGGCATCCCGGTCTCGCAGCCGCTGAGCCTCAGGCTCGACGGCAAGTACCCGCAGGATGCTGCGGCGGCGAAGGCCGCGATCGAGGCCGCCGGCGCCGACGTGATGGTGGTGGCGGCCTACGGTCTGATCCTGCCCGCTTGGACGCTCGAGCTGCCTCGCCTCGGCTGCCTGAACATCCACGCCTCGCTGCTGCCGCGCTGGCGTGGCGCAGCGCCGATCCATCGCGCGATCGAGGCCGGCGACGCCGAGACTGGCATCACCATCATGCAGATGGACCAGGGGCTCGATACCGGCGACATGTTGCTGGTGGAAAAGCTTCCGATCGCTGACGCCGACACCACCGCCAGCCTGCACGACCGGCTCGCAGACCTGGGCGGGCGCATGATCGTCGAGGCGCTCGAGATCGCGGCCTGCGGCGACCTGACGCGCCAGCCGCAGCCGGCTGAGGGCGTCAGCTACGCGCACAAGATCGAGAAGGCCGAGGCCGCGCTCGACTGGTCGCTCGACGCCGCGGCGCTGGCGCGCCGGGTGCGCGCCTTCAATCCCTTCCCCGGCGCGGTCACCAGCTGGCAGGGTGAGCCGCTCAAGGTATGGTCTGCCGTCGCCGAGGGTTCGGCGCCTGCCAGCGCTGATTTCCCTGCCGGTCGGGTGCGCTCTGCCGATGCCGACGGCGTGCGCGTGCAGACCGGCGCCGGCGTGCTGCGCCTGACCGAGCTGCAGCGCGCGGGCGGCAAGCGTCTCGCGGTGGCCGATTTCCTGCGCGGCGTCGCGCTCGAGCCTGGCGCCCAGCTGGGCTGATGCAGGCCGGACTCCGGCGCCGAACCCGGCCCTGGCGCGGACACCGTTCAGGCCTTGGCCTGCGACTTGGCCTGTTCGGAGCGGGCGGCGAATTCGGCCCGCAGTGCGCGCAGCTTCTCGCGCGGGTCTTCCTTGACCGTGGCCTGGTCGAGTCCCATCTCCTCGATGAAGCGGCTCGGCTGGCCCGGCACCATCTCGCGGCCCTTCTTGCGCCGCTTGAGCCAGCTCACCACCAGCGTCTGCTGGGCGCGCGTGATGCCGACGTACATCAGGCGCCGTTCCTCCTGGATCCGCAGCGCGAGCGCCGTGTCATCGCCATCGTCGTCGGGCTTGAAGGGCAGCAGCCCCTCGTTGACGCCGGCCAGCACCACATGGGGCCACTCCAGGCCCTTGGACGCGTGCAGCGTCGACAGCGTGACCTGGTCCTGTTCCTGCTCGCGCTCCGAGATGGTGGCGATCAGAGCGATGGTCTGCGCGACCTCGAGCATCGACCTGACTTCGCGCTCGGTCGTGACGCCGCCGCTGTCGTCGATCTGGCCGCCGCAGCGCTGCGCGACCCAGTCGCAGAAGTCGATCACGTTGCCCCAGCGCGCGGCGGCTGCCTTCTCGCTGTCCTCGCTGTCGTAGAGGTACTGCTCGTAGCCGGTGTCCTTGAGCCAGTCGGCCAGGAAGGCCTTGGCCGCCTCGGCCCCGTTGGTGTGGCGCGCGCGGTGCTCGAGGTCGTTGAGGTAGCGGCCGAACTCGTGCAGGCCCGCCAGCGCCCTCGCGTTGACCGCCGCCGGCAGCGAATGCGAGAACAGCGACTCGAACAGGCTGAGCTTGTACTGGGTCGCGAAGGCGCCGAGCTGGGCCAGGGTCTGGTGGCCGATGCCGCGCTTCGGGGTCGTGATCGCGCGCAGGAAGGCCGGATCGTCGTCGTTGTTGACCAGCAGGCGCAGCCAGGCGCACAGGTCCTTGATCTCGGCGCGGTCGAAGAAGCTCTGTCCCCCCGAAACCTTGTAGGGGATCTGGGCCTTGCGTAGCGCGGTTTCCAGCGCGCGCGCCTGGTGGTTGGCGCGGTACAGGATGGCGAAGTCCTTGAAGTCCTTGCGCTTGTGGTTGGCGCGCAGGCTCTGGATCCGCGCCACGGCGCGCTCGGCCTCGTGGTCCTCGTTGTCGCAGGCCGAGACGCGCACCGGCTCGCCCTCGCCGAGCTCGCTCCAGAGCGTCTTCGGGAACAGCTTGGGGTTGGGGCCGATCACGTTGTTGGCCGCGCGCAGGATGGCGCTGGTCGAGCGGTAGTTCTGCTCCAGCTTGATGACGCGCAGCTCGGGGTAGTCCTGCGGCAGTTTCTTCAGGTTGTCCAGCGTCGCGCCGCGCCAGCCGTAGATCGACTGGTCGTCGTCGCCCACCGCGGTGAAGCGGCCGCGCTCGCCGACCAGCAATTTCAACAGCTCGTACTGGGTCGCGTTGGTGTCCTGGTATTCATCGACCAGCACATGGCCGAGCTTCTTCTGCCACTTCTCGCGCACCTCGGCATGGTCGCGCAGCAGTTTCAGCGGCAGCGCGATCAGGTCGTCGAAGTCCACGCTCTGGTAGGCGGCCAGCCGCTCCTGGTAGCGCGCCATCACCAGCGCGATCACTCGGTCGTTCTCGCCCCCGGCCTGCGCCAGCGCCTGCTCGGCATTGAGGCCCGCGCCCTTCCAGCCGCTGATGGTCCACTGCCATTGGCGCGCGGTCGCGGTGTCGGTGGTGCCGCCGCAGTCCTTCAGGATCGAGGTGATGTCGTCGGTATCGAGGATGGAGAACTGGCTCTTGAGCCCGAGCGCCTTGCCGTCCTCGCGCAGCAGCCGTACCCCCAGCGAGTGGAAGGTGCAGATCAGCACGTCCCTGGCTGGCTTGCCGACCAGCTGACGGGCGCGCTCGCGCATCTCGGCCGCGGCCTTGTTGGTGAAGGTGATCGCGGCGATGCGGTCGGCCGCCAGCCCGGCCTGGATCAGGCGCGCGATCTTGTGCGTGATCACGCGCGTCTTGCCCGAACCGGCGCCGGCCAGCACCAGGCAGGGGCCGCCGAGGTGGTTGACGGCATCGAGTTGGGCGATGTTGAGGCCGGCTGACATGGAGGTTTTGCTGCGGGAAAAAGCCTTCGATGATAAAGGCCTGGCGTTCTTCGCGCTGGCGCTGCCAGCGTATCGAGTCAGATCGCGAGCGGATCGACGTCGATCGCCCAGCGCAGCACGCCCTTTGCCTCGGGCTGGCTGCGCGCGAGCTGCAGCTGCTCCTGCCAGGCGGCCAGGAAGGCCTGCAGTGCCGGGCGCGAGTCGCTCTCGATCAGCATCTGCGCGCGCTCGACGTTGGCCACGCGCTGGATCGACATCGGCACCGCGGGGTAGAGCGTCAGGTGCTGGCGCCCGGGCAGGTCCGTGCCGGCCTGCGCGGCCAGGTTGAGCAGCGCCTGCGCCGCCTCCTGCGTGCGGGCCTCGGCTCGCACCAGCGCCTGGAAGGAGTAGGGCGGCATCAGCGCGTCCTCGCGCTCCTGTAGCTGCTGGGCGGCGAAGGCGGGATAGTCGTGCTGCGCGAGTGCCGCGAACAGCGGATGCTCCGGGTACCAGGTCTGGACCCAGAGCTCGACCGCCGTGCCCTGCGCCGCGACGAAGCCGGCGTCCCGCCCGGCGCGGCCCGCCGCCTGCAGCAGCAGCGCGAACAGGCGCTCGGGCGCTCGGTAGTCGCTCGCGAACAGGCCGCCGTCGGGGTTGACCGCGGCGACCAGCGTGATGCGGCGGAAATCATGGCCCTTGGCGATCATCTGGGTGCCGACCAGCACGTCGACCTCGCCCTCGTGCATCTGGCCGAGTTGCTGCTCCAGGCTGCCCTTGGCGCGCGTGCTGTCGGCGTCGAGGCGCAGCACCCGCACCGTACCTCCATCGGCGCGCCGCGCATCGGCCAGCAGGCCGGCCAGATGCTCCTCGAGCTGTTCGGTGCCGCGACCGACCGGTGTGATGTCGAGGTTGCCGCAGTCCGGGCAGGCGTAGGGCACGCGCGAACTGTGGCCGCAATGGTGGCAGCGCAGCGTGCGGTCGGTCTTGTGGAACACCGCGTGCGCGCTGCAGTGCGGGCAGTCGCTCTTCCAGCCGCAGGCGTGGCAGGCCAGAACCGGCGCGTAGCCGCGCCGGTTCAGCAGGATCATGCTCTGCTCGCCGCGCGCGGCGCGCTCGGCGATCGCCTGCACCAGCGGCGGCGCGATCACGCATTGCCTGGGCTGGTGGTTCATGTCGACCAGGCGCAGCCTGGGCAGCGCGCCACCCCCGATGCGCTGCGGCATCTCCAGCCTGAGGTAGCGGCCGAGCTCTGAAGCGCGCCAGCTCTCGAGCGATGGCGTGGCCGAACCCAGCAGCACGCGGCAGTGGCCGGGCGCCTGGCCCCGGCCCTCGAGCTGGGCGCGGTAGATCGCCAGGTCGCGCGCCGAATAGCGCGCGCCTTCCTGGCTCTTGTAGCTCGGGTCGTGCTCCTCGTCGACGACGATCAGGCGCAGCCGGGGCAGGCTGGCAAAGATCGCCATCCGGGTGCCGAGCACGATGCGCGCCCGCCCGAGGTGGGCCCGCAGCCAGTTGTCGAGCCGCTGCGCCGGCGTCAGCCCGCTGTGCAGCGAGACCACGCCCCAGCGCGCGAAGCGCTCGCTGAAGCGCGCCTCGAGTTGCGGCGTCAGGTTGATCTCCGGCACCATCACCAGCACCTGCGCCTGCGGGTCCTGCTCGAGCAGGTCCTGCGCCGCGCGCAGGTAGACCTCGGTCTTGCCGCTGCCGGTGGTGCCGAACAGCAGCACCGGCCGATCGGCCTGCGCCAGGCGCTGCATGGCGGCAGCCTGCTCGCCACTGAGTTCCGGCTTCGCGAAGGGGGCACCCTTCTGCCTGCCGGACTCTGGCTGGGCCAGGCTGGCGCCGCTTGCGCTCACGGCTTCGGTCTGGGCCGAGCCTTTTTCCAGCTTGTCAAGGCGCTTGAGCTTGCGCGCGAGCTGCTCGGCGCTGAGCTCGCGCAGCTGGGGCGGCAGCGCGGCGAGCGCGACTTCGCCCAGGCTGCGCTGGTAGTAGCGGGCGGCAAAGCCGGTCAGCGCGCGCCAGCTGGCGTTGAGCGGCGGAATCGCGTCGAGTACCTGCAGCACAGGGCGTACCTGTCCGGGCTCCAGCCCTTCCAGGCTCAAGCCAGGAGACTCCCACACCAGTCCCAGCAGCTCGCGCTGCCCCAGCGGCACCCGCACCAGCGTGCCGGGCTCGAGCTGGCGGTCGCCCGCATAGGTCAGCGCCGGTCCCAGGCCGCTGTAGGCCGGCGTGGTGACGACGACGGCCACCGGGATCGGGGTGCTGCTCGTGGCGGCAGGATCGGCCATTTGTCGGAGTATCGCTGGGGAAGGGTAACTTGCCTGCGGTTACTCACAATTTCTGTGGATAACTTTGTTGGCAACCGGTGTTGGTCAGACCGGGAGGCGTCCGGACTGGCGGGTTCGGTTTACCCAGACAGGTTTCCAGGATCGAAAATAAATCCATATAAAACAACAGCTTGGGTTGACATCCAGACGAATTTCCAGTTGCCGGGACGGCTGGGAACTATCCACCTTTGCAGCGACCAAACTGTGCAAAAGCCGATAGCTCCTGGTCTGCCTGGCGATCGGATCAGGCGCGCGCGCGCATCAGGCGCGAGTGGGCGTGCACCGTTTCGACCAGCACCTTGACGTTCTCGGGCGGGGTGTGCTGGCTGATGCCGTGGCCCAGGTTGAAGACATGGGTCGGGCCGGTGGTGTCGCGGTCGGTGTGCGGCGTGCCAAAGCTCTCCAGCACGCGCACCGCCTCGGCGGCGACCTGCTCGGGGTTGGCGAACAGCACGTTCGGGTCCAGGTTGCCCTGCAGCGCCTTGCCCGGGCCGCCGACGCGCGCGCGCGCCTTGGCCAGGTTGACGGTCCAGTCCAGGCCCAGCACATCGCAGTCCAGCGTGTTCATGTCGTCCAGCCAGAGGCCGCCGCCCTTGGTGAATACGATGCGCGGAAT
>JBDLTM010000002.1:0-32702 GCA_039805805.1 Pseudomonadota bacterium
CCGGCATCTTCATGGTCTCGCGCATGTCGCCGATCTACGAGCTGTCCGACACCGCGCTGAACTTCATCATGGTGATCGGCGCCATCACGGCGCTGTTCATGGGCTTCCTGGGCATCATCCAGAACGACATCAAGCGCGTCGTCGCCTACTCGACCCTGTCGCAGCTCGGCTACATGACCGTCGCGCTGGGCGCATCGGCCTACTCGGTCGCCGTGTTCCACCTGATGACCCACGCCTTCTTCAAGGCGCTGCTGTTCCTCGCGGCAGGCTCGGTCATCATGGGCCTGCACCACAACCAGGACATCCGCTGGATGGGTGGCGTGCGCAAGTACATGCCGATCACCTGGATCACCTCGCTTCTGGGCACGCTGGCCCTGATCGGCACGCCGCTGTTCTCGGGCTTCTACTCGAAGGACAGCATCATCGAGGTGGTGCACTTCAGCCACCTGCCGGCTGCCGGTTTCGCGCACTTCGCGGTGCTTGCCGGCGTGTTCGTGACTTCCTTCTACTCGTTCCGCCTCTACTTCCTGGTCTTCCACGGCCAGGAGCGCTACGACCAGAACCCGGATGCCCACCACGGACATGATGACCATCACGACGACCACGGCCATCATGGCGACGGCAAGCCGCACGAGTCTCCCTGGGTCGTGACCGTGCCGCTCCTGCTGCTGGCGATTCCGTCGGTCTTCATCGGCTACCTGACGATCGAGCCGATGCTCTTCGGCGACTTCCTGAAGGACGCCATCACCGTCAACGTCGAGGCCCACCCGGCAATGGCCAAGCTGGCCGAGATCTTCCACGGTCCGGTTGCCATGGCTTCGCACGCACTGAGCACCGCGCCTTTCTGGCTGGCCCTGGCCGGCGCCGTCACCGCCTGGTACATGTACCTGGTCAACCCGGCCGTGCCCGCTTTCTTTGCCCGCGTGCTGCGCCCGCTGATCGTGATCCTGGAGAACAAGTACTTCATGGACTGGATCAACGAAAACATCCTCGCCAAGGCTGCCCGCGGCCTGGGCCTGGGCCTGTGGAAGGGCGGCGACCGCGGCATCATCGAAGGTGCCGTCGTCAACCTGAGCTGGAAGCTCGTCGGCATGGTGTCGGGCCTGGTGCGCCGCTTCCAGACCGGCTACCTCTATACCTACGCGTTCTGGATGATCGCAGGCGTGCTGGTGCTGTTCTACATCGCCCGCATGAGCTAACTAGGAGAAGAACAAGATGGGTTTGTTAAGCCTTGCGATCTGGACGCCTATTCTTTTTGGTGTCCTGCTGCTGGCCATGGGCGGCGACAAGCGTGAGTCCGGCGCGGTGCGCTGGATCGCGCTGCTCGGTTCGCTCGCTGGCCTTGCCGTGACCGTGCCGCTCTACACCGGCTTCGAGGTCGGCTCCGCCGCGATGCAGTTCGTCGAACGCATCCTGTGGATCCCGGCCTTCAACATCCACTACCACCTGGCGGTGGATGGCATCTCGCTCTGGCTGGTGCTGCTGACCTCCTTCATCACGGTGATCGTGGTGCTGGCGGGCTGGGAAGTGATCCAGGAGCGCGTCAACCAGTACATGGGCGCCTTCCTGATCCTGTCGGGCCTCATGATCGGCGTGTTCTCGGCGCAGGACGCGATGCTGTTCTACGTCTTCTTCGAAGCCACGCTGATCCCGATGTACCTGATCATCGGCGTCTGGGGTGGTCCGAACAAGATCTACGCCGCGTTCAAGTTCTTCCTCTACACTCTGCTCGGCTCGCTGCTGATGCTGGTGGCGCTGATCTACCTGTACAACGCCTCGGGTGGCAGCTTCGACCTGCAGACCTGGTACAAGCTGCCGCTGGCCGCCAAGCCCCAGTCGCTGCTGTTCTTCGCCTTCTTCGCCGCCTTCGCGGTCAAGGTGCCGATGTGGCCGGTCCACACCTGGCTGCCCGACGTGCACGTCGAAGCCCCCACCGGCGGCTCGGCCGTGCTGGCAGCGATCATGCTCAAGCTGGGTGCCTATGGCTTCCTGCGCTTCTCGCTGCCGATCACGCCTGACGCTTCCCAGGAATGGGCCGGCTTCATGATCGTGCTCTCGCTGGTCGCAGTCGTCTATGTCGGCCTGGTCGCGATGGTGCAGCAGGACATGAAGAAGCTGGTGGCCTACTCGTCGGTCGCCCACATGGGCTTCGTCTCGCTGGGCTTCTTCCTGTTCGACGGTCTGGCCGTCTCGGGTGCCATCGTCCAGATGATCGCCCACGGTTTCGTCTCTGCCGCTATGTTCCTGTCGATCGGCGTCCTTTACGACCGCGTCCATTCGCGTGAGATCGCCTCCTACGGCGGCGTGGTCAACACCATGCCCAAGTTCGCCGCCTTCGCGCTGCTGTTCGCCATGGCCAACTGCGGCCTGCCGGGCACTGCCGGTTTCGTCGGCGAATGGATGGTGATCCTGGGCGCTGTCAAGGTCAACTTCTGGGTCGGCCTGATCGCCGCCAGCGCGCTGATCTTCGGTGCCGCCTACACGCTGTGGATGTTCAAGCGCGTCTACCTGGGCCCGGTCGCCAACGACGACGTCAAGGCGTTGACCGACATCAACGGCCGCGAGTTCCTCGTGATGGCGCTGCTGGCTTTCATGGTGCTCTACATGGGCATCTACCCCAAGCCCTTCACCGACGTGATGGACGCTCCGGTCGCCGAGCTGCTCAAGCATGTGGCCGTCTCCAAGCTGCCCTGAGGTCCAGGCCTCTCAACGTTTCGAAAGAGCACAACAATGAATGAGAGTTTCAACTGGGCGGCAATCGCGCCGGAGCTGTTGCTCCTGGTCATGAGCAGCTTGATCGCCCTGTTCGATTTGGGGGTGAAGACGCCCTTGCGTGGCGCCACCTACCGGCTGTCGCTGCTGACGCTGGCCGTCGTGGCAGCGATGTGTTTTGCCCAGGCGTCCAGGGGCGTGACCGAATACGCCCTGGGTGACATGATCGTGACCGATCCTATGGGCGCGCTGCTCAAGGGCTTTGCCGCCATCGCCGTGCTGGTCACGCTGGTCTACAGCCGCAGCTATTCCGGCGCTCGCGACATGCTGCGCACCGGCGACCTGTTCACGCTGTCGCTCTACGCGCTGCTGGGCATGTTCGTGATGATCTCGGGTCACCACCTGCTGATGCTCTATCTGGGCCTGGAGCTGCTGACCTTGCCGGGCTACGCCCTGGTGGCGCTGCGCCGCGACGAGCTCCGCTCGACCGAAGCGGCGATGAAGTACTTCGTGCTCGGTTCGCTGGCCAGCGGCTTCCTGCTCTACGGCCTGTCGCTGGTCTACGGTGCCACCGGCTCGCTCGACATCGCCGCGATCCAGGATGCCATCTCCTCGGGTTCGCTTGACAAGAACGTGCTGATGCTGGGCCTCGTCTTCGTCGTCGCCGGCCTGGCCTTCAAGCTCGGCGTGGTGCCCTTCCACATGTGGGTACCCGACGTCTATCATGGCGCTCCGACCGCCATCACGCTGATGATCGGCGGCGCGCCCAAGCTGGCTGCCTTCGCTATCGTGATGCGTCTGCTGGTCGAAGGCCTGCTGCCGCTGGTCTGGCACTGGCAGCAGATGCTGATGGTGCTGGCTGTGGCTTCGTTGCTGGTCGGCAACCTGGCCGCCGTCGCGCAGACCAACCTCAAGCGCATGCTGGCGTTCTCGACCATCGCGCAGATGGGCTTCGTGCTGCTGGCCTTCGTCTCCGGCGTCGTCGGCCAGGACGGCAACAACATGGCCTCGGCCTACAGCTCCGCCATGTTCTACGTCATCACCTATGTGCTGACCACGCTGGCGACCTTCGGCGTCATCCTGCTGCTGACGCGCGAGGGTTTCGAGTCGGAGGAAATCTCTGACCTGGCCGGCCTGAACCAGCGCAGCCCGCTCTACGCTGGCGTGATGACCGCCTGCATGTTCTCGCTGGCCGGCGTGCCGCCGCTGGTTGGCTTCTACGCCAAGTTCTCGGTGCTGCAGTCGCTGCTCAATGCGGGAGGTGGCATCTACATCGGCCTGACCGTCTTCGCCGTGCTGATGTCGCTGATCGGCGCCTTCTACTACCTGCGCATCGTCAAGGTCATGTACTTCGACGATCCGGTGCAGACCGCTGCCATCGATGCGCCGTCTGACGCGCGCTTCGTGCTCACGATCAATGGCGCCTTGGTGCTCGTGCTGGGCCTGATGCCTGGCGGCCTGATGGCGCTGTGCGACCAGGCCATCCTGGCGCTCTGGCACTGAGAGACCCGGGCCCATGAACCAGACGGTCTCGGTCTGGCTGGTATTGGCAGCTGCCCTGGCAGCTGCCAATTTGCCTTTTGTGAACGAGCGTTTCCTTGCCGTGCTGGGGCTACGTTCCGGTACCAAGGGACTGGCACTGCGGATGCTGGAACTGGTCCTGCTCTATCTGCTGGTGGGTGGTCTCGGCCTTCTGCTCGAGCAGCGCCTGGGACAGATCTACCCGCAGGGCTGGGAGTTCTACGCCACCACGTTGTCCCTGTTCCTGACGCTGGCCTTCCCGGGCTTCGTCTGGCGCTACCTGGTGCGCCGCTGACAGTCCGCATGTCAGATCATGATTCATCGCAGCCCCCTGAGCGGGGCTGCTTCGTTTTTGCACCTGAAGGTCAGCACTGCCATGTCGAATGACTTGCTTCCGGAACTGCAGCCCGCCCATCTGCGCGAGGACTGCATCGACAGCGCCACCGTTTACCAGGGGCATTTCCTGCATGCCGTGCGCGACACGGTGCGGCTGCCCGATGGCCAGCAGGCCGTTCGCGAGTACATCCGCCATCCGGGCGCGGTCATGATCATCCCGCTGCTCGATGACGGCCGCGTCGTGGTCGAGCGCCAGTACCGCTATCCGCTGCAGCGCGCGTTGATCGAGTTCCCGGCCGGCAAGATCGACCCCGGCGAGGACCGGCTTCAATGCGCCCAGCGCGAGCTGCGCGAGGAGACCGGCTATGTCGCGCGGGAATGGGCCTATGCCGGCGTGCTGCACCCGGTGCTGGCCTACGCCGACGAGTTCATCGAGATCTGGTTTGCGCGCGGACTGAGCCAGGGCGAGCGCGAGCTCGATGCAGGCGAATTCCTCGACGTGCTGGCCGTCTCGCCCGAGCAGCTGCTGGCGGGATGCCGCGATGGCGTGGTCACCGACAGCAAGACCCTGACCGGGCTGCTCTGGCTGCAGAACACGCTGTCGGGTGCCTGGACGCTGGACTGGCAGGCCGCGGCGGGGCAGGGCCTGGGGGCATAATTCTGGCCATGAAGGTGTTCAACCTGGCTTGTGCCAGTTCCCATCTGTTCGAGGGCTGGTTCGGCTCAGAGCCGGACTACCTGTCGCAGCTCGAGCGCGGACTGCTGGAATGCCCCGTCTGTGGCGACCGGTCCATCAGCAAGCTGCCGAGCGCGCCCAGGCTCAACCTGCGCTCCCAGCAGTCAGCGGCTGAATCTCCCGTGCCCGCCACAACGAAGGGAAGTCCCGCCGTCCCGTCCGATCCCGCCCATCACCAGGCCGCCATGCTGCGCGCCCTGCGCGAGCTCGCCACCAGGTCGGAGGATGTCGGCGAGCGCTTTGCCGAGGAGGCGCGCCGCATCCACCACGGCGAGTCCGAGCAGCGCAGCATCCGCGGCCGCACCAGCGTGGCTGAAGTGGTCGAGCTGCTGGAGGAAGGCATAGGCGTGCTGCCCCTGCCCGACCTGCCGCCGATCAAGGAAACCCTGCAGTAGCCACGCGGGCAGCTTGGCCATCAGGGGTAGAGTCCGCGCAGGTCGCGCGCGCGCAGGATGCGCTGGCAGGCGATGATGAAGGTCGCGGTCCGCAGGCTGACCCGGTGCTGCTCGGCGACCTGCCAGACGCTCGCGAAGGCCTCGCGCATGATCCTGATCAGCCGTGCGTTGATCTCCTCCTCGGTCCAGAAGAAGCTCGAGAAGTCCTGCACCCACTCGAAGTAGCTCACCGTCACGCCGCCGGCATTGGCGATCACGTCAGGCAGCACCAGCACGCCGCGCTCGTTGAGGATGTCGTCGGCCGCCGGAGTGGTCGGGCCGTTGGCGCCTTCGATCACCATGCGCGCCTTGATCAGCCCCGCGTTGGCTTCTGTGATCTGCTGCTCGAGCGCAGCGGGAATCAGAATCTCGCACTCGACCTCCCAGAAGCTGTCCTGGGGGATGGCTGATGCGCCGGGGAAATCGAGCACCGATCCGTTCCGCTTGACATGCTCGATCAGTGCAGGAATGTCCAGGCCAGCCTCCCGGTAGACCGTGCCGTCGTGATCCTGGACCGCAATCACGCGCGCCCCTGACTCGGAAAACAGTCGTGCGGAGACGCTGCCGACGTTGCCGAAGCCCTGCACCGCGATCCGGGCGCCCTTGAGCTCGAGGCCGATACGAGCCGCAGCCTCCTGCCCGACGGTGAAGACGCCGCGCCCGGTTGCGTCGCGCCGTCCCAGCGAACCACCGAGGTCTATGGGCTTGCCGGTGACGACGCCGGTGGCCGTCTCGCCCACGTTCATCGAGTAGGTGTCCATCATCCAGGCCATCACTTGCTCGTTGGTGTTGACGTCGGGCGCCGGGATGTCCTTGGTCGGGCCGATGATGAGGCCGATCTCGCTCGTGTAGCGGCGCGTCACGCGCTCGAGTTCGGCGCGCGAGAGCTGGCGTGGATCAACCCGGATGCCGCCCTTGGCGCCGCCGAAGGGCACGTTGACCGCCGCGTTCTTGATCGACATCCAGGCCGACAGAGCCATCACCTCGGACAAGGTCACGTCCTGGTGGAAGCGAACGCCACCCTTGCCGGGGCCGCGCGAGGTGTTGTGCTGGACCCGGTAGCCTTCGTAATGGGCCACGCTGCCGTCGTCCATCAGGATCGGGACGTCGACGATCAGGATGCGCTTGGGTCGCGTCAGCGTGTCGACCCAGCGCGAAAGCTCACCCAGATAGGGGGTGACGCGTTCGACCTGCTGCAGGAAGATGCCCCAGGGGCCGAGCTGGTCGGCCTGCAGATAGGACGGCAGGTTTATGAAGGCTTGGCTCATGTCGGCTGCTCCGGGTTGGACGATGCATCTAGGATAGAAGGGACTTGCCTGAATGTCCAAGGCTGAAATCGACGGGAGTGATGCAGAAAATCTATCAAGGTGATGAGATGCATGGGGCCTGCAGCCTTTGGCGGAACGAGGCAGAATCAGAGGCTGACGAACCAAGAGAATCAGCCAGCCGCTGCCCGGCATCAAGCTGGCCCCAGCATGCTAGACCCGAGAACTGCCCCGCTACTCGGCATAGACCGGCACCTGCCGGCAGTGCCCCAACAACGCCTGAGCGGCGCTGCGCTGCGCGAGCGCTTTGCCCGCCAATCCCCCTGGCAACCCGAGCTCAGCCGGGATTCGCGCCGCTTCGTCGACCGTCCGATCCGCCAGGCCGCGGTGCTGGTGCCTATCGTGCTGCGCCACAGCCCTACCGTGCTGCTGACGCGCCGCACCGATCATCTCTCCAGCCATTCGGGGCAGATCGCCTTCCCGGGCGGCAAGGTGGATGAGGGCGATGCCGATGCCGCTGCCGCCGCGCTGCGCGAAGCCGAGGAGGAAGTCGGACTGGCTCCGCGCTGGGTCGAGGTGATCGGCGCCATGCCCGAGTACCAGACCGGCAGCGCCTACCGGATCACGCCGGTCGTCGGCCTGGTGCAGCCCGGGGCCGAGTTCAGGCCCAATCCGCACGAGGTGGCCGACCTGTTCGAGGTACCGCTGGCCTTCCTGATGAATCCGGCCCATCACCAGCGCCGCACGATGGATTGGCAGGGCCAGCGCCACGAATGGTTCGCCATGCCCTACGACGATGGCGGAACCGAACGCTTCATCTGGGGCGCGACTGCGGCCATGCTGCGCAACCTGTACCGCTTCCTGGCAGGCTGAGATCCGTGTCGCGGGCCTGCATCCCGCCCGGCTATCATCACGGCATGAGTTTTTTCGCCATCTTCTTTGCCCTGTTGCTCGAGCAGGCCAGGCCGCTGAGTCCGGGCAATGCCGTGCATCGCCTGGCGACCGCCTGGCGGCGCAGGATCAGGCGCAGCCTCGATGCGGGCCAGGCCGAGCATGGCTGGATGGCCTGGAGCGTGGCTGCCCTGGTTCCAGTCCTTCTGGTGGCGCTGGTCCACTGGCTGCTGCTGCCCTTCAGCGACCTGCTGGTCTTCGTCTGGACGGTCGCGGTGCTGTATGTCACGCTCGGGTTCAGGCAGTTCAGCCACCACTTCACCGCCATCCGGCAGGCGCTGGAAGCAGGCGACGAGTCCCAGGCGCTGACCGAGCTGGCACGCTGGCGTGGCGTCGCGCCAGAGCCGCTGGCGCGGCAGGAGTTGCTGCGACAGGTCATCGAGCATTCGGCACTGGAGGCGCACCGCCATGTCTTCGGTGTGCTGCTGGCCTATTCGGTGTTCGCGGTGCTGGGTCTGGGGCCGGCAGGCGCCGTGCTGTACCGGATGGGAGAGTCACTGGCACGCCGCTGGCAACCCAGGCTGGAGGACGCACCCAGCGAGGCCGCGCAGAAGGCTGCGGCCCAGGCCTGGCTCTGGATCGATCATGCGCCGGCGCGCGCCACCGCGCTGGCCTTTGCCGTGGTCGGAAATTTCGAGGAATCGATCGCGGCCTGGCGATCGGACGCGGCACGCTTCGGCAACCCCAATGACGGCATCGTGCTGGCGGCCACCGCGGGCGCCATCAACGTCCGGCTCGGCGGACAGGGAATGGGTGAGAATCCGGCGCAGTCCGCCGGCTGGGCCGAGCTGCGCGAGCCCCAGCCAGCCCATCTGGCCAGCCTGGTCGGGCTGGTCTGGCGCTCGGTCGTGCTCTGGCTGCTGCTGCTCTTGCTCACGACCATGGCCCACAGCGTGGGCTGAGTTAGTATCGTGGCTGCGAAAGCTCGGCGTGGAGCTCGCCGTACAGCCGGTAGCGGTTCTCGCTGATCCCGCCCTCGACGCCGACGGCTTCGCGCACCGCGCAGCCCGGCTCGTGCAGGTGGGTGCAGTTGTAGAAGCGGCAATGCCCCAGCCTGGCTTGCAGGTCGGGCATCAGGTGAGGCAGCCGGCTGGCCTCGATGTGGTGCAGACCGAACTCCTGGAAGCCGGGCGAGTCGATCAGCGCGGTGCTCCTGGCCTCGTCGACCCAGTACCAGGTGGTGCTGGTGGTGGTGTGCTTGCCGCTGTTGAGCGCGCGCGAGATCTCGCCGGTCTGGGCCTGTGCCGCCGGCACCAGGCGATTGATCAGCGTGCTCTTGCCTGCACCCGACGGGCCCAGCACCAGCGTGGTCTTGCCCTGCAGCCTGGCTTCGAGCTCGTCGACGCCGGCTTCCGAGCCAGCCTGAAGCGACAGCGGCAGCACCGATTCGCCCATGGCGCGATACGGTGCCAGGCGCTGCCAGGCGCGCTCGAACAGGGGCCCGAGGTCGCTCTTGTTGAGCACGATCAGCGCCGGAATGGATTCGGCGCGCGCCGCGATCAGCGCACGGTTGAGCTGGCTCTCGGAGAACTCGGGCTCGGCCGCCAGCAGGATCAGCACCAGATCTAGGTTGGCGGCGAAGGACTTGGTGCGGATCTCGTCCTGGCGATAGAGCAGGTTGCGCCGCTCCTGCAGTTTCTCGATCGTGCCCTCGTCGGCGCTGGCCTGCCACCAGACGCGGTCCCCGACCACGGCCTGGCTCTTCTTGCCGCGCGGATGGCAGATCAGGCGCGAGCCGTCTTCGGTCTCGACCAGGCAGTGGCGGCCATAGGCGGCCACCACGAGCCCGCTCCTAAAGGGTGTGTTCATGTCAGTCTGGGTTCTGGCAGCCGGCCCAGGCGCTCGGCTGCAGGGGGATGGGAGTAGTAGAAGCGGGCGTAGAGCGGGTCTGGCGTCAGGGTGCTGGCATTGTCCTGGTAGAGCTTGACCAGCGCGCTGGCGAGCTCGCCTCCATCGGCATGGGCGCAGGCGAAGGCGTCGGCCTCGAATTCATGCCGACGCGACAGCTGGCTCAGCAGCGGCGTCAGGAAGAAGGTCGCCAGCGGCATCACGCTGCTGAACAGCAGCAGGGCCAGCGCATGGCTGGGCGCGACCAGGTTGGGTCGCACGCCCAGTCCGAGGTAGAACCAGAGCTGGCCCGACAGCCAGCCCAGCAGGGCAAAGGCCAGCAGGCTGCTTGCGGCCATCAGTGCCAGTCGCCTGGGCAGGTGGCCGCGCTTGTAGTGGCCCAGCTCGTGCGCCAGCACGGCGTCGAGCTCGCCGGGGCTGAGTTTGTGCAGCAGCGTGTCGAAGAACACCACCCGCTTGGCGGCGCCGAAGCCGGTGAAGTAGGCGTTGGCATGCGCGCTGCGCCGGCTGCCGTCCATCACGTAGAGGCCGCGCGAGCGAAAGCCGCAACGCGCCATCAGCGCCTCGATGCGATCGCGCAGGGCCGCATCAGCCAGCGGCTCGAAGCGGTTGAACAGCGGCGCGATCAGCGTCGGATAGACCAGCAAGAGCAGCAGGTTGAATCCGATCCAGACCGCCCAGCACCAGAGCCACCAGGCGGCGCCGGTCGACTCCATCAGCCACAGCAGCAGGTAGGCCAGCGGCAGGCCGATGACGCCGGTGAGCACGGCCGCCTTGATGCCGTCGGCCAGCCACAGCCCCATGGTCATGCGGTTGAAGCCGAACTGCTGCTCGAGCCGGAAGGTCCGGGTCCAGGCCAGCGGCAGCTGCAGCAGGGTCGAGATCAGCAGGAAGCCCGCCAGCAGAGCGAGCTGCTGCGTCATGCCGTCACCCAGCAGCCGCCGCAGCCACTGGTTGAGCAGATCAAGGCCCCCCAGCAAGGTCCAGCCCAGCAGCAGAGCCGAATGCCAGGCCTGGTCGAGCAGGTCGAGCCTGAGCCTGGCGATGGTGTAGTCGGCGGCCTTCTGGTGCGAAGCCAGGTCGACGCGGGCGGAGAACGATGCCGGCACCCGCTGGCGATGGGCGGCGACATGGCGGGCATGTCGGCTGGCCAGCCAGAAGCGGGTCAGCAGCACCGCCAGCAGCAGGGCGCAGAAGCCCAGGGTCCAGGCCATTGCCCGATCAGATTGAGGAAAATCCATGGCCGCGAGTCTAGCGAAAGCCGGCGCAGGCGGGAGCGTCATCAGCGAAAATCCCGCCCATGAGCATCAATCCCCCCTTGCCCGACTCGGGCGCTGCCCAGGAGGCCGTCCAGCACCTGGTCAAGAACGACCAGAACCTGATCTGGCTCGACTGCGAAATGACCGGCCTCGACCCTGAAACCGACCGGCTGCTCGAGATCGCGGTCGTCATCACCGGCCCGCAGCTGACGCCGCGCGTGGAGGGTCCGGTGCTGGCGATCCACCAGAGCGACGCGGCGCTCGACGCGATGGACGCCTGGAACAAGGGCACGCATGGCCGGAGCGGGCTGATCAACCGGGTCAAGGCCAGCGCCACCACCGAGGCCGACGCCGAGGCCCAGGTCATCGAGTTCATCCGCAAGTACGTGCCAAAGGGCGCCTCACCGATGTGCGGCAACTCGATCGGACAGGACCGGCGCTTCCTGGTCAGGTACATGCCGAAGCTGCACGCCTATTTCCACTACCGCAACCTCGACGTCAGCACCCTGAAGGAGCTGGCCAAGCGCTGGCGGCCCGAGGTCTACAAGGCCTTCAAGAAGCACCAGCGCCACACGGCGCTGGCCGACGTGCACGAGTCGATCGACGAGCTCGTGCACTATCGCGAGCATTTCCTGCGCTGATCAGGTGAACAGCTGCAGGCTGATCCAGTAGGCCACGGCCGCGACGAAGGCCGAGGCCGGAATGGTCAGCACCCAGGCCCAGACGATGTTGCCGGCCACGCCCCAGCGAACCGCGCTCATGCGCTGGACCGAGCCGACGCCGACGATGGCGCCGGTGATGGTGTGCGTGGTCGAGACCGGCACGCCGATCGAGGTCGCCAGGAACAGCGTGATCGCGCCACCCGTCTCGGCGCAGAAGCCGCCGACCGGCTTGAGCTTGGTGATCTTCTGTCCCATGGTCTTGACGATGCGCCAGCCGCCGAACATGGTGCCGATGCCGATCGCCGCATAGCAGGAAACGATGACCCAGCTGGGCGGCGACTTGTCCTCGGCAGCGGCGTAGCCGGTCGCGAGCAGCAGCATCCCGATGATGCCGATGGTCTTCTGCGCGTCGTTGCCACCATGTCCGAGGCTGTAGGCGCCAGCCGAGACCTGTTGCAGGCGGCGGAACCAGCGGTCGACCTTCGATGGGGTCGTGCGGCGGCAGATCCAGGCCACCAGCACCATCATGAGGGAGCCGAAGATGAAGCCCAGCAGTGGCGAGACGAAGATGAAGGTCACCGTGCGGATGATGCCGGTCGAGATCAGCGCGCCCGCCCCGGCCTTGGCGATCACGGCGCCGACGATGCCGCCGATCAGCGCGTGCGACGAGCTGCTCGGGATGCCGTAGTACCAGGTGATCACGTTCCAGGTGATGGCGCCGGTCAGCGCACCGAACACCACATGGGTGTCGACCACGCCGGGCTGGGCGATGCCCTTGCCGACGGTCGCCGCCACGCTCAGGTGGAAGATGAAGATGGCAATGAAGTTGAAGAAGGCCGCGAACACCACAGCCTGCCCCGGCTTGAGCACCCCGGTCGAGACCACGGTCGCGATCGAGTTGGCCGCGTCATGGAAGCCGTTCATGAAGTCGAACAGCAAGGCCAGCACCACCAGCATGGCGATGACCCAGAGGGCCGCCTGCATTGAAGTCATCGTGGATCTCCCGGGTCAGGAGTTCTCGAGGATCACGCCCTCGATCAGGTTGGCCACGTCCTCGCAGCGGTCGGTGATGGTCTCGAGCAACTCGTAGATCGCCTTGAGCTTGATCAGCTCGCGCACGTCGGTCTCCTCGCGGAACAGCTTGCTCATCGCGGTGCGCAGCACGCGGTCGGCATCGGACTCGAGGCGGTCGATCTCCTCGCAGGTCTTGATCGCGGCCTCGGCGGTCTTGGCGTCGGCGATCTTGTCGAGCATGCCGATGGCGGACTGGAGGCGTTCGCAGCACTTGACGCCGAGCTCGGTCAGGCGGCTGATCTCCTCGGTCATGTGGCGCACGTCGTAGAGCGCCATGGTCTCGGCCGAATCCTGGATCAGGTCGGCGACGTCGTCCATGGTGTTGATCAGCGAGTGGATCTGCTCGCGGTCCAGCGGGGTGATGAAGGTCTTGTGCAGCAGCTTGTTGACCTCCATCGTCACGCGGTCGGCAGCATGCTCGGCGCGGTCGACTTCCTGGTTGTACTTGTCGCGCAGGATCGGGTCGTTGTAGTTCTTGACCAGTTCGGCGAAGGCATACGAGGCTTCGACCATATGCTTGGCGTGCTGGTTGAACAGTTCGAAGAAGTTGCCCTCGCGGGGCATCAGTTTCCCAAAGATCATGTATCGCTCCTACGCGAATTGTGTGACGGCCTTGTGACAGGTCCGGAGGTGAAGTTCGGGCGGATTCTAGCCGTGAAGCCCGATTCGGGCGAGAGCGGGCGTGGCCGGAAAAGCGCAGCAATGAAAAAATCCTTGGGGAAAACCCGAAGATGTGCGACAATTCTTGCAAGTCGACTGCGAGCGCAGCGACTTTACGCACATCTGCCTCACTCTGGCCCCTCCCGGTGCAAGCCGACGACCCGCATGACGGGTTTAATTCAGGGCCCCACGCATACCAGTCGGCCCGTCCATGGGCACGCGGCATGCCGATCTGTTTGATGGTTGATGTTTCTTGTTGACCATGATCGGATCGGGCACGCTGCCCGGGCTCTTCAGCCCGGCTCGTCCTGCTTTGCTCATTGCGCGCTCTTTTGATAGCGCCTGGACGATAGACATGACTGATACTTTGCATTTCCCGGCTGAAGCCGACATCGAAACCTCCGCCACCGTGGAGCAGGCCGCTCCCGCTTCGGCCCTGCCGCAGGCCTTCCTCGACCTCGGCCTGGCCGAGGAACTGGTTCGCGCCGTCGCCGACCTTGGCTTCACCCAGCCCACGCTGGTGCAGCAGGCCGCCGTGCCGAAAGCCATGCAGGGCGGCCACGCCGAGGGCTATACCGACCTGATGGTGTCGAGCCAGACCGGCTCGGGCAAGACCGCAGCCTTCCTGCTGCCGGTGCTGCACACGCTGATCGAGCAGCGTGCCGAAGCCGAGGCTCAGGAACGCGCCGACTGGGAGCGCCAGGTCGCCGAGGCCGCTGCCGCCGGCCAGCCGGCGCCCAAGAAGCCCAAGCGCAAGAACCCGCTGCTGGCGCGTCATTTCCAGCCGGCAGTGCCGGGCGCGCTGGTGCTGTGCCCGACGCGCGAGCTCGCGCAGCAGGTCGCCCACGACGCGATCGACCTGGTCAAGCATTGCCGCGGCCTGCGCATCGCCAACGTGGTGGGCGGCATTCCCTATCCGGTCCAGATCGCCAAGCTGCAGAACGCCGACCTGGTCGTCGCCACGCCGGGCCGCCTGCTCGACCTGCAGCGCAACGGCCAGATCAAGCTCGACAAGGTCAAGTTCCTGGTGGTCGACGAGGCCGACCGCATGCTCGACCTGGGCTTCTCGGACGACCTGGCCGAGATCAACCAGCTGACCCTCAAGCGCCACCAGACCATGATGTTCAGCGCCACCTTCGCGCCGCGCATCCAGGCGCTGGCCGCCCGCGTGATGCGCGAACCGCAGAAGGTCCAGATCGACACGCCGCAGGACAAGCACAGCAGCATCGAGCAGCAGCTGTTCTGGTGCGACAGCCCCGAGCACAAGCGCCAGCTGCTCGACCACTGGCTGCGCGATGCCTCGATTGACCAGGCCATCGTCTTCGCGAGCACCCAGATCGAGTGCGACGCGCTGGCCGAGGACCTGCAGCAGGCGGGCTTTGCCGCCGTCGCGCTCCACGGCGCCCTGAGCCAGGGCCTGCGCAACCGCCGCCTGATGGCGCTGCGCAGCGGCCAGGTCCAGATCCTGGTGGCGACCGACGTCGCGGCGCGCGGCATCGACGTGCCGACCATCACCCATGTCTTCAACTACGGCCTGCCGATGAAGGCGGAGGACTACACCCACCGCATCGGCCGCACCGGCCGCGCCGGCCGCAAGGGCCTGGCCGTGACCATGGCCGAGTTCCGCGATCGCCGCAAGATCGGTGAGATCGAGGCGTACAGCCAGCAGTCGATCAAGACTGCGACGATCCCGGGCCTCGAGCCCAAGAAGCCGGTCTACGAGTTCAGCGATCGTCGTGGCGCCGGCCGTGGCAACGGCCGCGGCGGCCCGCGTGGCAACAGCCGCGGAGGTGATCGTGGCGGCTGGGGCCGCAACGACGGCGGTTTCGCCGGCTTCGGCAACAGCGCCGGTCGTGGCGAGTTCCGCGCCGGTGGCCGTCCCGAGTTCCGTTCCGAGCCGCGTGGCGACGTGCGCTTCGAGCCGCGTGGCGACTTCCGTCCCGAAGGCCGGGGCGATTTCCGTGGCGGCGACCGCCCTGAGCCGCGTGGCGACTTCCGCGGCGAGCAGCGCGGCTTTGGCGGCCGCGAGCAGCGCGAGCCGCGCGCCCACCAGGGTGGATTCGACCGTGACGGCCAGCGCCGCGAATCCTTCGGCCGCCCGCAGGGCGAGCGCAGCTTCGGCGACCGTCCGGCCTTCGAGCGCCGCGGCGGCGAGCGTTCCGAGCAGCGCGGCCACGGCGCGCCGGCCTGGGGCGACCGTCGTCCGCGCCCCGAGGGCGCCGGCGCCGGCAAGCCGCGCTTCGGCAAGCGCTGATTCACTGGCCTCCAGCAGGCCATGAACAGATCCGCAACCCGGCCCTGGCCGGGTTTCGCTTTTTCCGGCTGTCACAAGTCCAGCAAGCGGTGCTGGATTGACAGCCCTTGCTCCATCCCCCAGCATGCAGCGCGTGGCGCAAAGCCATCAAGAGTAAAGGGAGGACAGGATGAAATACAGGATGCGGTTCGCCGTCATGGCCTTGTCGGCCGTTCTGACGGCTTGCGGAGACGGCGACGGTCCGCGCACCACTGCCGTGCGCGTGGCGGGCGACAGCCTGAACGACAGCGGGACGTTCGGCTTCAAGGCCACAGTCCAGGGCAGCAGCCTGGCGGACACCCGTATCTGGATAGACCATGTGGCAGAGGCGGTCGGGGTCGGAGTCTTGTGTCCGCGTTATGTCGCAGCAGACCCGGTTGCCGATCCGGATGATGTGCAGCTGGATCCTCGGCCAGGTGCTGCCGCTTGCACCTCACATGGCGTGGTCAGGGCGCGCATCAATGTCCCTGACGGGACTCTGGGTGGGGATATCAGTCCCTTCTCCATCCGGCAACAGCTCAAGGATCTGGCGCTGGCCTCCACTTATGGTTCCGAGGAATTGCTGCTGCTCGACGGCGGCGGCAACGACCTGGCCGACCTGATGCGTGGCTATCTCACGATGAGCCTGGATGGCGGCAAGGCCTATGCCGCGCTGCTCGGAGAGTTGCTGACGCCCGGCCAGGTTGCCAGCGCCGCGGCCGCTGGAGAACCCGGACTGGCCCAGGCTGGCGGCCTCTACATGGCTGCGCTGGCCAATGCCTTTGCCGACCGGATCGCTGACCAGGCACTGGACAAGGGGGCCAGGCGCGTCGTGGTGCTCAACATGCCCGATCTGACGCGCACGCCATATTTCCGACTCATGCTGGCGGGTGTCTTGCGGGATAAGGGGCTGGAAGCCGCCGTGCAGACTGAAGCGATGGCCAGCGGTTGGATGCAGGCTTTCAACTCCGGCCTCCAGGCCCGCTTTCTCGCCGAGCCGAGGGTCGCCGTGGTGGATTTCCATGCCGCGATGCGCTTGTGGACCACTCCCGTGGTGGCGGGCCTGCCCAATCTCTATGGCTTCACCAACACCACCGAACCGGCCTGCGCGCCCTTCGACGAAGACCCAATGGGTTTGCCGATGTATTTCGTGGGCAGCTGCTTCGGTTCGTCATTGTCTGCCAGCCGTCCTGCCGATCCGGACTGGTGGAAGACCTATGTCTTCTCGGACGACTTCCACGGCAGCCCGATGACGAACCGCCTGATGGCCGATCTCGTCTTGCACAAGCTGCGCGAGCGCGGCTGGCTCTGAGCCCGTTCTGAACCGGATGGCGGCGGCGCTGGAGGCCGCTGCCTCCCTACAATCGAACCATGTTCGAGAACCATGATCCTTTCGCGGCATCGCCGCTGTTCCAGGGCCTCAACGCCGAGCAGCTCGCCGCAGTGACCCTGCCGCCCGAGCCCGCGCTGATCCTGGCCGGCGCCGGCTCGGGCAAGACGCGCGTGCTGACCACGCGCATCGCCTGGCTGCTGCAGACCGGCCAGGTCACGCCGGGCGGCATCCTGGCCGTGACCTTCACCAACAAGGCTGCCAAGGAGATGCTGACCCGCCTGTCCGCGATGCTGCCTCTCAATGTGCGCGGCATGTGGATCGGCACCTTCCACGGCCTGTGCCACCGCCTGCTGCGCGCGCACTGGAAGCTGGTCCATCTGCCGCAGACCTTCCAGATCCTCGACAGCCAGGACCAGCTCAGCGCGGTCAAGCGTCTGTGCAAGCAGCTGCAGATCGACGAAGAGCGCTATCCCCCGAAGCAATTGCAGTGGTTCATCTCCGGCTGCAAGGAGGACGGGCTGCGCCCCTACCAGATGAGCGCGCGCGACGAGGACCAGAGGCGCAAGATCGAGTTCTACCAGCTCTACGAGGAACAGTGCCAGCGCGAGGGCGTGGTCGACTTCGGCGAACTGATGCTGCGCTCTTTCGAGCTGCTGCGCGACCACGATGCGGTGCGCGAGCATTACCAGAGGCGCTTTCGCCATATCCTGGTCGACGAGTTCCAGGACACCAACAAGCTGCAGTACGCCTGGCTCAAGCAGCTCGCGGGACACGAGGAGAACGGCCGCTTCGTGCCGGCCGGCAATGCGGTGCTGGCGGTCGGCGACGACGACCAGAGCATCTACGCCTTCCGCGGCGCGCGGGTGGGCAACATGGCCGACTTCGTGCGCGAGTTCGAGGTCCGGCACCAGATCAAGCTCGAGCAGAACTACCGCAGCCACGGCAACATCCTGGAGGCGGCCAACCAGCTGATCGAGCACAACGCCGGTCGCCTGGGCAAGAACCTGCGCACCGACCAGGGCGCGGGAGAGCCGATCCGGGTCTACGAGGCGCCGAGCGACTTTGCCGAGGCCGACTGGATGATCGATGAGGTCAAGGGGCTGCGCCGCGACGACTGGCCGGCCCAAGAGATCGCCGTGCTCTACCGTAGCAACGCGCAGAGCCGTGTCATCGAGACCGCGCTGTTCCGTGCCGGCATTCCATACCGCGTCTATGGCGGACTGCGCTTCTTCGAGCGCGCCGAAGTCAAGCACGCGCTGGCCTATCTGCGCCTGCTCGACAACCCGAACGACGACACCAGCCTGCTGCGGGTGGTCAACTTCCCGCCGCGAGGGATCGGTGCGCGCTCGATCGAGCAGCTGCAGGACGCCGCACGCGCAGCCGGCTGCTCGCTGCACGACGCGGTCAGCACGCTGTCGGGGGCTGCGGGTACCAAGCTGTCGGCCTTCGTCGCCAGGATGGACGTGCTGCGCGAGCAGATCGAGGGCAGGACGCTGCGCGAGATCATCGAGCTGGTGCTGCAGCACAGTGGCCTGCTCGAGCATTACCGCGCCGACCGCGACGGCGCCGACCGGGTCGAGAACCTGGAGGAACTCGTCAACGCGGCCGAGAGCTTCGTGATGCAGGAGGGGTTCGGGCGCGATGCGGTCGCGCTGCCGCTGGACGAGACGGCGCCTGCGGGGCCTGGACTCACTCAGTCGCCGGTCAGCCAGGGGCTGGACCCCGATGCCGAGGGTTTCGATGCCGTGCTGGCTGCCGCTGCCACTCCCGCTGGGGGCATCCAGCCCGACAGTGGCGAGACGCTCAGTCCGCTGGCCGCCTTCCTCACGCATGCTGCGCTCGAGTCGGGCGACAACCAGGCGCAGGCGGGCCAGGACGCGGTCCAGCTGATGACGGTGCACGCGGCCAAGGGGCTGGAGTTCGACGCGGTCTTCATCACCGGCCTGGAGGAAGGGCTGTTCCCGCACGAGAACAGCCTGAGCGACCGCGACGGCCTCGAGGAAGAGCGACGCCTGATGTATGTCGCGATCACGCGCGCCAGGAAGCGCCTCCATCTGAGCCACGCGCAGACGCGCATGCTGCACGGCCAGACGCGCTACAACCTGCGCAGCCGCTTCCTCGACGAGCTGCCCGAGCATTGCCTGAAGTGGATCAGCCCGAAGCAGGGCGGCTGGGGAAGCGGTCTCGGGCTGGGCTCTGCTCAGGGTGGCCGTGCGCCGCAACCGGCCTGGGGCCGCAGCGGGCTGGGGGATCCGGGCTCAGGCCGTCAGGGCGGCGGCAAGGATTCGGCCTACAGCGGCGCAGGCAGCGTGCCGGCACAGAAGGCAGCGCCCGCGCACGGCATCAAGGCCGGCATGCAGGTTTTCCACAACAAGTTCGGCGAGGGCAAGGTGGTCACCGTCGAAGGGCAGGGCGACGACGCGCGCGCCCAGGTGAATTTCCCGCGCCATGGGACCAAGTGGCTGGCGCTGGCGATCGCCAGGCTGACGCCGGTCTGATCGCCTGTCGGCAGGGGCGGGCGGCAGGGGAACAGTCCGATGCCGTCGCCCCGGCCCGGCTCAGCGGTAGAACACCTCGACCTTGCCCTTGAGCTTGATCAGCAGCGGGAAGCCCTTGCGGTCGACGGTCTTGCCGGCCGGCACCCTGACCCAGCCTTCGCTGATGCAGTATTCGGCGACGTCGCTGCGGTCCTTGCCATTGAACAGGATGCCGATGTCGTGCTCGAACACCTCGGCCACATGGTGAGGGCTGCGCGGATCGATCGAGAGGTGGTCGGGCAGTTCGGGACGGTTGTCGCTCATGGTCGTTTTCCTGGTGGTTGGGCAAAGACGCCGATTGTCCAGGATTTGCCGCGGCCTGGATGAGCTGCATCCCCTCCAGGTGACCGAAACTTCAGGGTTGCTGGCGCAGGATCCAGCGCGCGATGCGCCTGGCCTGCCTCTCGCTGATCTGCTCGCGTTCTGAGTCGTCCGGCATCTTGACCTGGCCCCAGTGCGGCCCGCCGGTGGCTGCGCTGCCGCGCCGGATGACGGCGGACAAGGCCTGCTCTGCGCCTGGCTTGCCGCGCCAGCTGGCACCGATCTGCTGGAACGAGGGGCCGATCGCGGCCTTGTCCACCGCATGGCAGCCCATGCAGTGGAAGCGCTTGACCAGCTCGGAACCGACTGTGTTGGCGTGGACCGAAAAGCTGCCTGCCAGCAGGCCTGCCGCGATGAGCAAGGCGGTGCGTGTCTTCATGCTCGAACTCCCTGTTGAATTGCCGACAAGTCAGCTTAGGCAGGGAGTCGCGGGATGTCAATCGATCAGGCCACCGGCTCGCCTTCGTCGCTGGTGAAGCTGTCGCGGAAGGTGAAGTAGAAGCTGCTGAAGAACATCGCGGCCAGCATCAGCGCGGCGGCGAACAGCAGCGAGGTCAGCAGCTGCGGACTGCCTAACAGGCCGGCCAGCAGCGACAGCACCATGCCAAGCAGCATGAAAACCGCCATCCAGGACAGCATGAACATGGTCAGCGCGCCCTTGTTGCCCCAGCAGGCCAGCAGGCTGTAGAACAGGCTCTCGGCCGGCGACTTGCCGCACCAGTAGACCAGCGCCGGCGCATGCCAGAACAGCATGGCCAGCGGCAGGTAGCACAGCATGCCGACCCACATCGCGAGCTGGAACTCGTCGCTCAGCACCACGTCCTGCGTCATCTCGGCCGACCCCAGGTAGATCTGGGCGAACTGGCCGCCGTCGAACAGCGCCGAGATGCCGAGCACCGCCATGAAGCCGAGCGCGTAGAGGGCGCCCAGCAGCAGCATGGCTCGCAGGCGCTCGCGGCCGGCGCGAAAGGCGCTCAGGATGAGCGTGGGCATCGGGAACTTGCCGCGATCGGCCTCGCGAGTGGCGACCATCAGGCCCAGCGTCACGGCAGGAAGCAGGGCCAGCGCCAGCAGGTTCCCGATCAGCGGCAGCGCGCTCAGCAGCGACAGCGCGAGCATGTAGAGCAGGAACAGGCCGGAAAGCGCCAGCGGCTGGCGCAGAAAGGTCCTGATGCCTTGCCGGACCCACAGCATGCCGGTCCTGGCCGGCACCGGGTTGAGTTTCACAGTTGCTCCAGGCGGGCACGCAGCACGCGCTCGAAATGTGCAGGATCGTGGGGCTTGAGCATGCTGGCCTCGCGCGGCAGATGCCAGTCCCACAGGCGCGAGATCCAGAAGCGCAGCGCGCCGGCACGCAGCATGGCCGGCATCAACTCGCGCTCGGCCGCGGTCAGCGGGCGCACCGATTCGTAGGCCTCGCGCATGGCTCGGTTCTTGTCGCCGTCTTGCTGGCCGCTCGCGTGGTCGATGCACCAGTCGTTGAGGCAGACCGCCAGGTCGAAGGCGAAGCTGTCGACGCCGGCGAAGTAGAAGTCGAAGAAGCCGCTCAAGGTCCCAGCGTCGAACATCACGTTGTCGCGGAACAGGTCGGCGTGGACCGGGCCGCGCGGCAGGGCCTGGTAGCTGGCGCTGGCCGAGACATGGTTCTGGTAGGCCAGCTCGGACTGCAGCAGGGCGGCCTGCTCGGGCGTCAGGTGCGGCAGCACGACCGGTACGGTCTCGTTCCACCAGGCCAGGCCGCGCAGGTTGGGCTGGCTGCGCTCGTAGTCGCGGCCGGCCAGGTGCATGCGCGCCAGCATGGCTCCGACCTGGGCGCAATGATCCGGGCCGGGTGCCAGTTCGCTGCGTCCCTTGAGGCGGTTGACGACGGCGGCCGGCTTGCCCTTGAGCTTGTGCAGGATCTCGCCCCTGGCGTCGGGGGCGGGATCGGGCACCGGGATGCCCTTGCCCGCCAGGTGCTTCATCAGGTGCAGGTAGAAGGGCAACTGCTCGAAGCTCAGGCGCTCGAACAGGGTCAGCACATAGTGATGCGGCTGGCCGTCGCGCTCGGTGCTGACGAAGTAGTTGGTGTTCTCGATGCCGCCGGAGCAGCCTTCCAGCTCGGTGAGCTGGCCCAGCTTGAGGCGATTCAGCAGGGCGGCGGCTTCGGTCTTGCTGACTGGGGTGAATACGGCCATGAGCGAGAGATGCTTGTGCAGGGGATTAGCGGCCGAGGCCTGCTGCCCGTTGTGGATGGAGAAGGGGGAGCCGGTCCGGGCTCAGAAATTCACCAGGCGCCAGCTGCTCTTGCCGGCACCGGGCTGGGACTGGTCCTGCGGGGTAGCGTCGAGCGGCTGGACCTGGTAGGGCGGCAGCGAGGACTTGGTCTGCACCTCGATGCGGCGGGTCTGGCCGCCGATGCGCAGCTCGTCGATGCGGCTGCCGGCGTCCTCGTGCGTGATCTGCTCGACCTTCTGCTCGATCACGGGCTGGCGTTCCTGCGCCGGCTGGGCAGGCTGCTGGGCCACGGCGGCGCATGCCAGCGAGGACAGCAGCAGGGCGAGGGAGAGGCGGCGGACGGTCGTGCAGTGCATAGCCTTCAATTGTAGGCCTTCGGCAGTCCAGGGATGCCGGCAGGCGCGCGCTTTCGTCGACAATCCCGGCATGACCGAGATCCAGAACAAGACCCTGGTGCTGGTGGATGGCTCCAGCTATCTCTACCGCGCCTTCCACGCCATGCCCGACCTGCGCGCCGTGCCGGGCGACCCGGGCAGCGCTGCCACCGGCGCCATCCGCGGCATGATCAACATGATGCAGGCGCTGGCCAGGGAGCAGCCGGCCGACTACGTCGCCTGCGTGTTCGACGCCTCCGGTCCGACCTTCCGTGACCAGCTCTATCCCGAGTACAAGGCGCACCGCAGCCCGATGCCCGATGACCTGCGGGCCCAGATCGCGCCGATCCACGAGGTGGTGCGACTGCTGGGCTGGAACGTGCTCGATGTGCCGGGCGTCGAGGCCGACGACGTGATCGCTACCCTGGCCCGGGCTGCGGCCGCGCAGGGCGTCAAGGTGATCATCTCGAGCGGCGACAAGGACCTGAGCCAGCTGGTCGACGAACACATCACCATCATCGACACCATGAGCGGCAAGGTGCGCGATGTCGCTGGCGTGACGGCCGAGTTCGGCGTGCCGCCTGGCCTGATGATTGACTTCCAGACCCTGGTGGGCGACCCGGTCGACAACGTGCCGGGGGTCCACAAGGTCGGACCCAAGACCGCCGCCAAGTGGCTGCTCGAGCACGGCAGCCTCGACGCGCTGCTGGCAGCGGCCGACCAGATCAAGGGCGTTGCCGGCCAGAACTTGCGCCAGGCGCTTGACTGGCTGCCGACCGGCCGTCAGCTGGTGACGATGAAGACCGATTGCGAGCTCGACGGCTGGGTGCCGGGGCTGCCCGCGCTCGACGCGCTGGCCCGGCGCGAACGCGACCAGGCTGCGCTGCGGGACTTCTACGAGCGCTACGGCTTCAAGGGCCTGGCGCGCGCGCTGGCCGATGCTGCGCCAGGGCCGGCTGCCCAAGCCGCCGCGCAGGCAGCGCAGCCGGCCCCGGGATCGAGCGGCGACCTGTTTGCCGACCCGTCGCCTGCGGGCGTCCCGGAGGCGGAACGCCGCTACGAGACGGTGCTCGACTGGCCGGCCTTCGACGCCTGGCTGGCGCGGCTGCAGTCGGCCGAGCTGGTCGCGCTCGACACCGAGACCACCTCGCTCGACGAGATGCGCGCCGAGATCGTCGGCATCAGCTTCAGCGTGCAGGCCGGCGAGGCGGCCTATCTGCCCTTGCTGCACGCAGGCCCTGACGCGCCGGAGCAGCTGCCGCTCGACGAGGTGCTGGCGCGTCTCAAGCCCTGGTTGGAGGATTCATCCAGGCCCAAGCTGGGCCAGAACGTCAAGTACGACCGCCATGTGCTGGCCAACCATGGCATCGAGGTGCGCGGCTATCTGCACGACACCATGCTGCAGAGCTATGTGCTGGAGGTGCATCGGCCGCACGGGCTCGAGAGCCTGGCCGAGCGCCACCTGGGCCGCCAGGGCCTGAGCTACGAGGACCTGTGCGGCAAGGGCGCCAGCCAGATCCCGTTTGCCCAGGTCGAGGTCGAGCGCGCCGCGCGTTATGCCTGCGAGGATGCCGACATGACGCTCGAGGTGCACCGGGCGCTCTGGCCCCGGCTGCAGGCCGACGAGCGGCTGCGTCAGGTCTACGAACTCGAGATCGCGACCAGCGAGGCGCTGTTCCGGATCGAGCGCAACGGCGTGCTGATCGATGCCGCCACGCTGGCGCGCCAGAGCCACGAGCTCGGCCAGCGCATCGTCCAGCTCGAGTCCGAGGCCTACGAGATCGCGGGTCAGCCCTTCAACCTCAACAGTCCCAAGCAGCTCGGCGAGATCTTCTTCGACAAGCTCGGCTTGCCGGTGATCAAGAAGACCGCCACGGGCGCGCGCAGCACCGACGAGGAGGTGCTGGAGAAGCTGGCCGAGGACTATCCGCTGCCGGCGCGCATCCTGGAGCACCGTTCGCTCTCCAAGCTCAAGGGCACCTACACCGACAAGCTCGCCGGCCTGGCTCACCCGCGCACCGGCCGCGTCCACACGCACTATGCGCAGGCGGTCGCCGTCACCGGACGGCTGAGCAGCAACGATCCCAACCTGCAGAACATCCCGATCCGCACGGCCGAGGGCCGGCGCGTGCGCGAGGCCTTCGTCGCGGCGCCGGGCTGCCTGATCGCCAGCGCCGACTACTCGCAGATCGAGCTGCGCATCATGGCGCACCTGAGCCAGGACCCGGCGCTGCTGAAGGCCTTCGCCGAAGGCCAGGACGTGCACCGCGCCACCGCGTCCGAGATCTTCGGCCTGCAGCCGGCCGAGGTCAGCGCCGAGCAGCGCCGATACGCCAAGGTGATCAACTTCGGCCTGATCTACGGCATGAGCAGCTTTGGCCTGGCCAAGGCGCTCGGGATCGACAACCAGGCGGCGAAGAACTACATCGAGCGCTATTTCGAGCGCTTCGCCGGCGTTCGCCACTACATGGACCAGACCCGCGCCCAGGCCAAGGCGCAGGGCTATGTCGAGACCGTGTTCGGGCGCCGGCTCTACCTGCCCGAGATCAACAGCCCGAGCGGCCCGCGCCGCGCCGCCGCCGAGCGCGCGGCGATCAACGCGCCGATGCAGGGCACGGCAGCCGACCTGATCAAGATGAGCATGGTCGCGGTGCAGGCAGCGCTCGACGCGCAGGGACTGGGCACGCGCGTGATCATGCAGGTGCACGACGAACTGGTGTTCGAGCTGCCCGAGTCCGAGCAGGACTGGGTTCGGACCGAGGTGCCGCGCCTGATGGCGGCGGTAGCCGAGCTGCGCGTGCCCTTGCTGGCCGAGGTCGGCATCGGGCCCAACTGGGAGCAGGCGCATTGAGCCGTGGAGGACTCGGAGGCCTATTTGCTCAGCAGGATTTTCAAACCTCCCGCTATACCGCTATCATAGGTGGCAAAAATGCCATGCAAATGAGAGGTAAGGAATGACAGGCGAAGAGAACTTGGACGTCGGCCCGGCGCGTGTGCTGCTGGTGGCCCAGCCGCTGATGTCGTGGGGGCTCGAGCGGCTGCTCGAGTCTGACCATGGGCGCTGGTCCATCGTCGGGGTGGCCGCCAGCGCGGCCGAGGCCGTGTTGCGGCTTGAGCTGATCACGCCTGACGTGATCGTCTTCGACCTCGACGGCGAAGAGGGTACCGAGTCGCTGGCCCACCTGCAGTCGCAGACCGAGGCCCGTCTCCTGGCGCTGACGAGCTCGCGCGACCCGGTCTTGCAGGACAGCGCGGTGTTGGCGGGCGCGCGCGGCGTGGTGGGCAAGTACGAGGCACCGTTCGTGCTGCTGCGCGCGCTCGAGAAGATCCATGCCGGCGAGATGTGGCTCGAGCGCAGCGCGACCGGGCGCATCTTCAGCGAGCTGTCGCGTCACCAGGAAGGCCGCTGGCGCAGCTCGCGCCGCTCGTCGGTCAGCACGCTCACGCCCAAGGAGAAGCTGACGGTCGAGGCGCTGGCCGCCGACGCCACCGCTCCGGGCAAGGTGGTCGCCCAGACGCTCAACATCAGCGAGCACACCCTGCGCAACCACCTGACCTCGATCTACCGCAAGCTGTCGGTTTCGAACCGGGCCGAGCTGCACGCCTACGTCAAGCGTCACGGTCTTGAGCAGCTCGGCTGAGCCTGCCCCGCCGTCCTCCTGCAGGGACGGGGTCCAGGCCTGGCCGCCCGCCGCCCCGCTCGGTCCTCAGTCCTGCTCCGGCGCCGGACTGCCAGGAGCCGCTCGCGTGCGCAGCACGCTGGCGGCAATCGCGCTGGCCACGATCAGTGCCATGCCGGCCCAGCCTTCCCAGGGCATCAGGTCACCGAAGATCAGCAGGCCGAACAGGCTGCTGAAGACGATCCCGGTATATTGCAGATTGGCGACCAGCAGGGTGGAGCCGCTGGCGTAGGCGCGCGTCATGCAGAGCTGGCCCAGCGCGGCGCAGACGCCGGTCGGGATCAGCCACCAGCAGGCCTGCCAGTCCCAGGGGCTGGCTCCCAGATAGAGGGTGCCCGCCATGCCGGCCAGCGATGCGCTGGCGGAGAAGTAGAACACCGTGCGCGCCTCGGGCTCGCCGGCCCGCGACAACGCGGTCACCTGCAGGTAGGCCAGGGCGGCCAGCAGGCTCGATGCCAGGCCCATCAGGCCTGCGAGCAGCTGCTCGTTGTCGAAGGTGGGTCGCAGCATCAGTGCCACGCCGCCAAAGCCGGTCAGCACCGTGGCCAGCAGCGGACCCTGGCGCTGATCGGTCGCGGGGTGGTTGAGCAGCAGCGCGCCGCCGATCAGGAAGGTCGCGACCCAGATGCTGCTCATGTAGTTCAGCGTCATCGCGGTCGCCAGCGGGAGTTGCGTGATCGCGAAGAACCAGGCGATCATCGACGCAGTGCCGATGCTGCTGCGCCGCAGGTGCATCAGCGGCAGCCGGGTGCGGAGGCTGACGCCCTGGATGCGCGCCACGCCCAGCACGAACAGGGCACCGATCAGGCCCCGGTAAGCCGTGATCTCCAGCGCATGGTAGCCCTTGGCGGCAAACTTGATGCACAAGCCCATCAGGGCGAACATCAGCGCCCCGATCACCATCCAGAGCGCCTGCCGGTGATTGACCGGTGGCTGGCCAGCGCGGGACTGGATGGCTCAGCCCTCGAAGGCAGCGCCCATCCTGGCGCGGTACCACTCGTGGAAATGCTGCATGCCGTCTTCCATCGGGCTCTGGTAGGGGCCGACTTCGTTGTCGCCGCGCGCGAACAGCGCCTTGCGGCCCGCGTCCATGCGCTCGCCGATCTCGTCGTCCTCGATGCAGGTCTCCATGTAGGCGGCGCGCTGGGCATCGACGAAGCCGCGCTCGAAGGCGGCGATCTCCTCGGGGTAGTAGAACTCGACCATGTTGAGCGTCTTGTCGACGCTGATCGGGTGTAGCGTCGAGACGGTCAGCACATGCGGATACCACTCGACCATGATGTGCGGGTAGTAGGTCAGCCAGACCGCGCCCTGCTCGGGCAGCTCGCCGTTGCGGTAGGCCATCAGCTGCTGGTGCCACTGCTGGTAGACCGGGCTGCCGGCGCCCTTGAGCAGGTTCTGCACGCCCACGGTCTGGACCGAGTACTCGGGCTTGAACTCCCACTGGAGGTCGTCGCAGGTCACGAAGTTGCCCAGGCCCGGGTGGAAGGGCGCGACATGGTAGTCCTCGAGGTAGACCTCGATGAAGGTCTTCCAGTTGTAGTGGCACTCGTGCAGCTCGACATGGTCGAGCACCATGCCCTCGAAGCTCAGTGTCCTGGCCGGGCCCATGCCGCCGAGGTCGGCGGCGATGTCGCGGCCGTTGTCCTCGAACAGCATGCCGTTCCATTCGCGCAGAGGATAGCGCTGCAGGTTCAGGCAGGGGTCATGGGAGAAATGCGGCGCGCCGATCAGCTCGCCGAGCTGGCCCATCGCCGAGCCGCCGCTGTAGGTCCAGCGGTGCAGCGGGCAGACGATGTTGCCGGCGGCGCTGCCGTGGCGCTGCTCGCCCAGGTTGCCGCGGCCCTTGAGCATGACGGCCTGGCGGTGGCGGCAGACGTTGCTGACCAGCTCCACGCCTTTTTCGGTGCGCACCAGCGCGCGGCCCTCGCCCTCCTGGGGCAGTGCGCAGTAGTCGCCGACGTTCGGCACCGAGTTGACATGCCCGACGTAGCGGGGCCCGCGCTGGAAGATGGTCTCCATCTCGCGCTGGAAAAGCGCCGGGTCGAAGTAGCTGGAAACCGGAAACTGGCTTGCGGCCTGCTGGAACTGAAGACTTAAATCAGACATTTGGGTCCTGACCTAGAGACTCCCCCTATTAAGGGGCAGGGAAGCGCCATGTCGTGTGACGAGTGAGCGCAGGGATGGGCTTTGGCTCGGGATGAGCGAAAAGGGGCCTGAATTATACCCGCCAGTGCTGAAAGAGGTCTTTCCTCGGTTGGTTTCCGTTGCGGGGGTGGCAGGCTCTAAAATAGGAGTTTTGATTTCAATCTGCCGGCGCCGGCGTCTCATTCATGGTATCAACCCCTGCCTGCTGGGCGACTGCCCCGACCTTCCACCGAATCGGCACTGGCCTCCAGCAGTGGAGCCTGGCATGAGCGCGCTGATGACGGACTTCAAAGCCTGGACCCGCCACTGCCTGGCCGCCGTGGAGAACCTGCTCGAGCGCTGGGTGCCCGAGCAGGCGCCTGCAGGCCTGGGCGAGGCGATGCGCTATGCCGTGCTCGACGGCGGCAAGCGGCTGCGCCCGCTGCTGGCGCTGGCTACCGCCGAGGCGGTCAGCGGAGAACTGCCGCCCACCGGCAGCGCCGCCTGGCGCGCTGCCTGCGCGCTCGAGCTGATCCATGCCTATTCGCTGGTGCACGACGACCTGCCCTGCATGGACAACGACGTGTTGCGGCGCGGCAAGCCCACCGTGCATGTGCGCTTCGGCGAGGCGCAGGCCATGCTGGCCGGTGATGCGCTGCAGGCACTGGCTTTCGAGCTGCTGCTGCCCGATGACGATTCGGTGGATCCGGTGCTGGCGGCACGCCTCTGTCGCCTGCTCGCGCTGGCCTCGGGCTGGGACGGCATGGCCGGCGGGCAGGCGATCGACCTCGCCGCCGTCGGCAGCAAGCTCGACCAGAGACAGCTCGAGGACATGCACCGCCGCAAGACCGGCGCCTTGCTGCTGGCCAGTGTCGAGATGGGCGCAGCCTGCGCCGGCGCCAGCGCCACCACGCTTGAGGCGCTGCGCCGCTACGGGCGAGCGCTGGGGCTCGCGTTCCAGGTGGTCGACGACATCCTGGACGTCACGGCGGATTCCGCCACGCTCGGCAAGACCGCCGGCAAGGACGCCGCCGCCGACAAGCCCACCTTCGTCTCGCTGCTGGGGCTGGAAGCGGCCCAGGCCTACGCCGACGATCTGCTGGCCCAGGCGCACGCGGCGCTGGATCAGGCCGGTCTGCCGCAGGCGGCCCACCTGCACGCGATCGCCGACTGGGTGGTTCGCCGCGGCCATTGAGTGCCTGCCAGAACAAGCAAGCCGAACCTCGCTCCACTAGAACCCTGAACATGACCGGTCTGCTGTCCACCATCGATTCTCCGGCCGATCTGCGCCGGCTGCCGCGCGCCCAGCTGTCCTCGCTCGCGCATGAGTTGCGCCAGTACCTGCTGCACAGCGTCGCGCGCACCGGCGGTCACCTGAGCTCCAACCTCGGCACTGTCGAGCTCACCATCGCGCTGCACTATGTCTTCAACACGCCCGAGGACCGCATCGTCTGGGACGTCGGCCACCAGACCTACCCGCACAAGATCCTGACCGGCCGGCGCGACCGCATGGACAGCCTGCGCCAGCACGGTGGCATCAGCGGCTTCCCGCTGCGCAGCGAGAGCGAGTTCGACACCTTCGGCACCGCGCACTCCTCGACCAGCATCTCGGCTGCGCTCGGCATGGCGATGGCGGCGCGGCAGAAGGGCGAGGACCGGCATTCGATCGCGGTCATCGGAGACGGCGCGATGACGGCCGGCATGGCGTTCGAGGCGCTCAACAACGCCGGCGTGCTCGACGGCAAGCTGCTGGTGGTGCTCAACGACAACGACATGTCGATCAGCCCGCCGGTGGGCGCGCTCAACCGCTACCTGGCTCAGCTCATGAGCGGGCGCTTCTATGCCGCGGCCAAGCAGGTCGGCAAGCAGGTGCTGTCGCGCACGCCGCACCTGCTCGAGATCGCCAAGCGCATCGAGGAGCAGGCCAAGGGCCTGGTGGTGCCGGCCACGCTGTTCGAGAAGTTCGGCTTCAACTACATCGGCCCGATCGACGGCCACGACCTCGATTCGCTGATCCCGACACTGGAGAACATCCGCCAGCTCGACGGTCCTCAGTTCCTGCATGTCGTGACCAAGAAGGGCCGCGGCTATGACCTGGCCGAGGCCGATCCGATCGCCTACCATGGCCCGGGCAAGTTCGACCCCAAGGTCGGCCTGCAGCCGCCGGTCACGCCGCCCAAGCCCACCTTCAGCCAGGTCTTCGGGCGCTGGCTGTGCGACATGGCCGAGCAAGACCAGCGCCTGGTCGGCATCACGCCGGCGATGCGCGAGGGCTCCGGCATGGTCGAGTTCCACCAGCGCTTCCCGGATCGCTACTACGACGTCGGCATCGCCGAGCAGCATGCATTGACCTTCGCTGCCGGAATGGCCTGCGAGGGGCTGCGTCCGGTGGTCGCGATCTACTCGACCTTCCTGCAGCGTGCCTACGACCAGCTGGTGCACGATGTCGCGCTGCAGAAGCTGCCGATGGTGCTCGCGCTCGATCGCGCCGGCCTGGTCGGCGCCGACGGCCCGACCCACGCGGGCGCCTACGACATCGCCTTCCTGCGCTGCATTCCCAACGTCAGCATTGCCTGCCCGGCCGACGAGGCCGAGTGCTACCGCCTGCTGTCGACCGCCCATGCGCAGGACCATGCGGTCGCGGTGCGCTATCCGCGCGGCGCCGGCATCGGCGCGGCCTTGCCCACCGGTCCCGACGGCCTGCAGGGCATGCCCTTCGGCAAGGGCGAGCTGCGGCGCCAGGGCAAGGGCGTCGCCATCCTGGCCTTCGGCATTCTGCTGCATCCGGCCTTGCAGGCCGCCGAGGCGCTCGATGCGACCGTGGTCAACATGCGCTGGGCCAAGCCGCTCGATCTCGAGCTGCTGCTGCGGGTCGCCCGCAGCCATGAGTCCATCGTCACGGTCGAGGAGGGGGCCATCGCAGGCGGCGCGGGCTCGGCGGTGCTCGAGGCCTTGCAGGCGGCGGGCCTGCCCTTGCCCGTGCTGCAGCTCGGCCTGCCCGACCGCTTCATCGAGCATGGCGACCATGGCAAGCTGCTGGCGCTGCTCGGCCTCGATGCCACCGGCATGGAGCGCAGCGTGCGGTCCTGGCTGGCCCAGCGTCCCGCGAACGAGGCTGCCTCATCTTGAAGCGCCGCAGCCTCGTTCGCCATGCCGGCATGGCCGGCATCCTGGCCGGCTTGAGCGCACCCGCCGTCCAGGCACAGGCCGCCGTGCGCTGGCGGCTGGGGGTTACCTATCACCCCTCGCTGGATGTCATAACCGCCGGCACCGAACTGTTCGCGCGCCAGATCCAGCAGATCTCCGGCGGTCGCCTCCAGGTCACCCTGGTGCCCAGCGAAGAACCCCCGGTGGCGCTCGCGCAGCTCCAGGCGCTCCAGCATGGCGAGCTCGACGCGCTGCACGCTGTGCCCAGCCACTTCGTGAGCATCGACGAATGCTTCGCGCTCGACAGTGCGATTCCCTTCGGGCTCAACAGCCGCCAGATGAGCGCCTGGATGCTGGAGGGCAATGGCAGCCGGCTGCTGCGCGAGTTCTATGCCCAGCACCAGGTCGTCAACTTCCCGATGGGGAATTCGGGCGCGCAGCTGGGTGGCTGGTTCCGCCGCGAGCTGCAGGGGCCATCCGATCTGGAGGGGTTGCGCATGCAGATCGGCGGTCTCGGCGCGCGCGTCATGCAGTCTCTCGGCGCCGTGCCGCAGCTGTTCCCAACCGGAGAGGTCGTGGCAGCGCTCGAGCGCGGCCAGATCGATGGCGCCGAGTGGGTCGGGCCTCATGATGATCGCCGGCTCGGCCTGGGCCGGGCCGTCCGCCACTGCTACTACCCCGGCTGGTGGGAGGGAGGGGCGCAACTGAGCCTGTACTGCGGCGCCAAGGCATGGCGCAACCTGTCGCCCGACTTCAGGCTGATGGTCGAGCTTGCGGCGCAGTCAGCCCATGCGGCGATCCAGGCCCGCTATGACCTGGTCAATCCGCTGGCCTTCAAGCAGCTGGTTGCCGCCGGCGCCAGGATCAAGCCCTTCCCGCCCAAGCTGGTCGATGCGGCCTTCAGGGCCTCCAACGCGCTCTATTCAGACCTTTCGCAGCGCAACCCGGCCTGGCGCCGCATCTACTCCGACTTCGCTGCCTTCCGGCGCGAGCAGAACCTCTGGCACCGGGTTTGCGAGGCCACCTTCGACCGCTACATGCAGGCCGCCCGGCTGTGAGCCCGGGCCCTGCGCCCCACCGAATCATGCAGATAGACGTCAAGATACTCGATCCGCGGCTCGCCCAGCAGCCGCCTGCCTATGCCACGCCCGGCAGCGCCGGCCTCGACCTGCGCGCCTGCCTGGATCAGCCGCTCACGCTGGCGCCGGGCGCCTGCGCGCTGATCCCGACCGGCAT
>JBDLTM010000003.1:0-27891 GCA_039805805.1 Pseudomonadota bacterium
GCGAGCAGCGCTATTCGCTGCTACGCGGCTATTTCCATGGCGCCGACGACAGCAGTTCGGAAGATCTGGAGCAGGAGCGGCTCGTCACGGTGACCTTGCCGCCTGCTGGCAGGACACTGGGGCGCACCCTGGGCGACATGCTGCTGCCGATCATCGGCGTGCGTGTGGTTAGCCTGCGCCGTGTCAACGGCAAGAGCATCGAGCTGCAGGACGATGTCGTGCTGCAGGGCGGCGACACGCTGGTGCTGTCGGGCAAGCCGGATGCGCTGGCGCTGGCCGAGGACAAGCTGGTCAGCGGTCGATAGACTGCGCCAGGAACCGTTGCGTGGGAGAATGAATCCATGAACGCCCGATCTCCCGCACTCGATTCCCTCGCCGCCGCAGCGCTCGTCGAGCAGCGCTGGCGCGCCAGCATCATCCCCGAGCTGCAGCGCTACATCGCGGTGCCGGCCAAGTCGCCGGCCTTCGATCCGGCCTGGGCGGCGCATGGCTATCTCGATGCCGTGCTGCAGCAGGCAGCCGACTGGGTCCAGGCGCAGCGCATCGATGGCCTGCAGCTCGAGATCGTGCGGCTGCAGAACGCCGATGGCGAACCGCGCACCCCGGTGCTGTTCTTCGAGATTCCGGCCAGCAGCGGGCGCGACGGCAGTCCCGCGCCGGCCAGCGGCGAGACCGTGCTGATGTACGGCCACCTCGACAAGCAGCCCGAGTTCGACGGCTGGCGCAGCGACCTCGGGCCCTGGACGCCGAAGATCATCGACGACAAGCTCTACGGCCGCGGCGGCGCCGACGACGGCTACGCGGTCTACGCCAGCCTCGCGGCGGTGCAGGCGCTCAAGGCCCAGTGCGTGGCTCACCCGCGCATCGTCGGCCTGATCGAGACCTGCGAGGAGAGCGGCTCGCACGACCTGCTGCCCTATGTCGATGCGCTGAAAGCCCGGCTGGGCCAGGTCGGCCTGGTGATCTGCCTCGACAGCGGTGCCGGCAACTACGACCAGCTCTGGCTGACCACCAGCCTGCGCGGCGTCGCCAGCGGCGTGCTCAAGGTCGAGGTGCTGACCGAGGGCATCCACTCGGGCGACAGCTCGGGCCTGGTGCCGTCGAGCTTTCGCATCATGCGGCAGCTGTTCGACCGGCTCGAGGACAGCGCCAGCGGCGAGCTGCTGCCACGCGCCTTCCACTGCGAGATCCCGGAGCTGCGCTTGGAGCAGGCGCGCGCGACCGCCGCCATCCTGGGCGACGAGGTCTGGAAGCGCTTTCCCTGGGCGCATCACGACTGCGGCGGGTCGGCCGGCTTCACCTTGCCGACCACCACCGATCCGGTCGAGGCCTTGCTGCGTCGCACCTGGCGCCCGACGCTGAGCGTGACCGGCGCCGACGGCTTCCCGAGCCTGGCCAACGCCGGCAATGTGCTGCGGCCCTGGAGCGCCTTCAAGCTCAGCCTGCGCCTGCCGCCGACCGTCGATGCGGCCCGGGCCGTGCAGCAGCTGAAAACCCTGCTGGAGGACAACGCGCCCTATCAGGCCAGGGTGACCTTCGAGCCCGAGGGCGCCGCCACCGGCTGGGACGCGCCGCCCACATCAGCCTGGTTCGAGCAGGCGCTGCAGTCCGCCAGCCTGGCGCATTTCGGCGCGCCCTGCGCGAGCATCGGGCAGGGCGGCACCATCCCGCTGATGAACATGCTGAGCCGCGGCTTTCCACGGGCGCAGATGATGGTCTGCGGCGTGCTGGGCCCGCGCAGCAACGCGCACGGCCCCAACGAGTTCCTGCACCTGCCCTATGCGCAGCGCCTGACGGCTGCCGTGGCCGAGGTCATTGCGCGCATGCCCTGAGGCAGTCGCCTGCCGCGGCCTTCGGTTCGCTTTCAGTGCGGCAGCTGGCTGCGGGCTCGGCGCAGCGCGGCCAGCCACAGCAAGGCCAGTCCGGTCAGCGCGACCGGCAGCAGCGAGCCCAGGTTCAGCAGCGACCAGCCCTGGGTCGTGACCAGCGCGCCCGAGGCGAACGAGGTCAGCGCCATGGTGGCGAAGACGCAGAAGTTGATCGCCGCCTGCGCCTTGTCCTTCTCCTCGGGCTGGTAGGCCTGCATCGCCAGCGTCGTGCTGCCGGTGAACAGGAAGTTCCAGCCGACGCCGAGCAGGAACAGCGCGACCAGGAACTGGTGCAGATCCTGGCCCGAGAGCGCGATCGAGATGCACAGCGCATTGAGCAGCACGCCTGCGCCCATGACCGGCAGCACGCCGAAGCGCTTGATCAGGTGGCCGGTGAAGAAGCCCGGCGCGAACATGCCGATCACATGCCACTCCAGCACCAGCGCGGTGTCGGAAAACGGCATGCCGCAGACCTGCATCGCCAGCGGCGTGGCGGCCATCAGCAGGTTCATGACGCCGTAGCCCAGCGCGGCGCCGACGGCGGCGACGATGAAGACCGGCTGGCGCATGATCTCGCCCAGCGGGCGGCCACTGCCGGCGCCGGTCTTCCTGGCCGGCTCGGCCGGGAATCGGATCCGTCCGATCACGGCCATCCCAAGCAGCGCGATCAAGGCCAGCGCCAGGTAGGCGCCCAGGAAGGGCAGGCCCATCGAGTCGCGCGTCTGAGTCGCCAGGTTGGGGCCTGCGACGGCGCCGATCAGCCCGCCGGCCAGCACCAGCGAGACCGCCTTCTCGCGGAAGGCCGGCGCCGCGAGCTCGCCGGCGGCGAAGCGGTAGAGCTGGCCGTTGGCGCTGTAGTAGCCCGCCACCACCGTGGCCGCCACCAGCAGCCAGAAGCTGCCGAGCTGCAGGGCCGCGGCGCAGGCCAGCGACGAAAGCAGCGCCACTCCCAGGCCGAGCTGGAACGAGACCTTGCGGCCCCAGCGCCGCTGACTGCGCGCGACCAGTCCGGTCGAGAGCGCGCCGCCGACCACATAGCCCATCACCGGCAGCGTGGCCATCCAGCCCAGCGGCGCCAGGCTCAGGCCGACCAGGCCGTTGATCGCAATGAAGACCACGTTGTTGGTCAGGAACAGGCCTTGCGCGGCGGCCAGCAGCCAGAGATTGAGGTTCATGGTGGCAGAGGTGCGGGGAAGGTCGCCGAATGCGGCCAGGGTCTGAGTATATGGGGGATGGGGTATTTGGGCCTTGCGCGCCTTCCGTGTCATGGCGCTCGACCCCCCGATGGCCTGGCTCGCTTTCAAACCCTAGAATGCTGCATCAGAACGCTGCCTGCACAGGCGCCAACCAGAAAATTCAAAAAGGGCTTCACCATGGTTCCCCATCTTGTCACCGCACTCACCGGGCCGATCAACGAGCTCGAGCAGCGCATCCTCGAATCCACCCCGGTGATCGAGCGCTGGTTCCGCCTCGAGTGGATGGAGCACACGCCGCCGTTCTACAGCTCGGTCGACATCCGCAATGCCGGCTTCAAGCTCGCGCCGGTCGACACCAACCTGTATCCGGGCGGCTGGAACAACCTCACCCCCGAGATGCTGCCGCTGGCGGTGCAGGCCGCGATGGCCGCGATCGAAAAGATCTGCCCCGAGGCCAAGAACCTGCTGGTCGTGCCCGAGAACCACACGCGCAACATGTTCTACCTCATGAACGTGGCGCAGCTGCAGAAGATCTTCTACCAGGCCGGCCTCAACGTGCGGCTCGGCTCGATGAACCCGGAGATCAAGGAGCCCACGACCTTCAATCTGCCCAACGGCGAGCAGGTCACGCTCGAGCCGCTGATCCGGCACAACCGCCGCCTCGGCCTGAAGGACTTCGACCCCTGCACCATCCTGCTCAACAACGACCTGAGCGCGGGCGTGCCGGGCATCCTGGAGGACCTGCACGAGCAGTTCCTGCTGCCGCCGCTGCACGCGGGCTGGCATGTGCGCAAGAAGAGCCAGCACTTCAAGGCCTACGAGGAGGTCGCCAAGCGCTTCGGCAAGCTGCTGGGCATGGATCCCTGGCTGATCAACCCGCTGTTCAACAGCTGCGGCGAGGTCAACTTCGCCGAGGGCACCGGCATGGAATGCCTGCAGACCAACGTCGACGCGCTGCTGGGCAAGATCCGGCGCAAGTACAAGGAATACGGCATCAACGAGAAGCCCTTCGTCGTCGTCAAGGCCGACAACGGCACCTACGGCATGGGCATCATGACGGTGCGCGACGCCAAGGAGCTCGAGGGCCTGAACCGCCGCACCAAGAACAAGATGAACGTGATCAAGGACGGCCAGGTCGTCAGCGACGTGATCATCCAGGAAGGCGTGCTGACCAACGAGCGCGTCAACGACGCGGTGGCCGAGCCGGTGGTCTACATGCTCGACCGCTACGTGGTCGGCGGCTTCTACCGCGTGCACGCGGACCGCGGCATCGACGAGAACCTCAATGCGCCGGGCGCCAGCTTCGTGCCGCTGGCGTTCGAGAAGAGCGCGCAGCAGCCGCAGCCCGGCGTCCAGCCCGGCGCCAGCGTGCCGAACCGCTTCTACATGTATGGCGTGATCGGCCGCCTGGCCATGCTGGCGGCCAGCTACGAGCTCGAGGCGACCGACCCCAACGCCGAAGTCTACGACTGAAGCAGGCTGAAACAGCCGCAGGCGTTGCGCCTATCCGACAGGAAGGCAGCAGCCTGCTTTTGCGGTAACGGCTGGTAACGTTTCGGGCGCACAATAGGGCAAGATGAACCCATCGGGCGGTCCGGGGCCGCTCGCATATCCAGTGTCTGCTTCCAAATCCTCACTCGGCGCGCTCACCCTTGGCGCAATCGGAGTCGTCTACGGCGACATCGGCACCAGCGTGCTCTACGCGATCAAGGAAGTGTTCGGCTCCGGCCATGTCGAGTTCACGCCTGCCAACATCTACGGCGTGCTGTCGATCTTCGTCTGGACGCTTACGGTCATCATCTCGCTGAAGTACGTGACGCTGGTGCTGCGCGCCGACAACCATGGCGAGGGCGGCCTGGTCGCGATGCTGGCGCTGGCTTCCGAGTCGATCAAGCACAAGCCCGAGCTGCGTCGCTGGATGCTGCTGATCGGCGTCTTCGGCACCTGCCTGTTCTATGGCGACGGCGTGATCACGCCGGCGATCTCGGTGCTGTCGGCGGTCGAGGGCCTGGAGGTGGTGTCGCCGACCTTCAAGAAGGCGGTGATTCCGCTCACGCTGGTGATCCTGTTCGCGCTGTTCGCGGTGCAGAAGCATGGCACCGCCGGCATCGGCAAGTTCTTCGGTCCGGTCACGCTGCTGTGGTTCATCGGCATCGCGGTACTCGCGCTGCCGCATATCGCCGATCACCCCGAGATCCTGGGCGCTCTGAGCCCGCACCACGCGCTGCTCTTCATCTGGAACCATCCCGGCATTACCTTCATCATCCTGGGCGCTGTGGTGCTGTGCGTCACCGGCGGCGAGGCGCTCTACGCCGACATGGGCCACTTCGGCAAGAAGCCGATCCGCGTCGCCTGGTTCAGCGTCGTCATGCCCTGCCTGATCCTGAACTATTTCGGCCAGGGTGCGCTGCTGCTGGCAGATCCGGAGGCGGTCAAGAACCCCTTCTTCAACCTGGCGCCCGACTGGGCCTTGTTGCCCACCGTCTTCATGGCCACCGCCGCCACCGTGATCGCGTCGCAGGCGCTGATCTCGGGCGCCTTCAGCGTGACCAAGCAGGTGATCCAGATGGGCTATCTGCCGCGGCTGCAGATCCAGCACACCAGCATCAAGGATACCGGCCAGATCTACATCCCGCTCGTCAACTGGGGATTGTTCGTCGCCATCGTGCTGGCGGTCGCGCTGTTCAAGTCGTCCAGCAACCTGGCGGCGGCCTACGGCATCGCGGTCACGCTCGACATGCTGATCACGACCGTGCTGACCTTCTTCGTGATCCGCTACCGCTGGGGCTACAACTGGCTGCTGTGCATCGGCGCGACCGGCTTCTTCTTCGTGATCGACCTGGCCTTCTTCAGCTCGAATATGCTCAAGCTGGCCGACGGTGGCTGGTTCCCGCTGCTGATCGGTGCCGCCATCTTCCTGCTGATGACGACCTGGTACGACGGCCGGCGCCTGCTCAACGAGTCGATCAAGACCGATGCGCTCGACCTGCCCGGCTTCCTCGACGCCGTCTTCATCAGCCCGCCGGCCCGGGTCCAGGGCACTGCGGTGTTCCTGACCGCACAGCCCGGCATCGTGCCCAACGCGCTGCTGCACAACCTCAAGCACAACAAGGTGCTGCACGAGCACAACCTGTTCGTGACGGTGCGCAACCATCCGGTGCCCTGGATCGGCCTGGCTGACCGGATCTCCATCGAGCCGCTCGGCCATGATGCCTGGCAGGTGACCGTCAACTACGGCTTCAAGAACGACCCCGACCTGCCCAAGGCGCTCGAGCAGCTCAAGGGCCGCGGCGTCGCGCTCGACCCGATGAGCACGAGCTACTTCCTGTCGCGCGACATCGTGATCCCCACGACCGGCGGCGGCATGTCGCAGTGGCGCGAGAAGCTGTTCGCCTCCATGCACCACAATGCCAGCGCGGCGGCCGAGTTCCTCAACCTGCCCAACAACGCGGTGGTCGAGCTCGGCTCCAAGATCGAAATCTAAATTGTGTTGGAGACGGACCGTCGCCCTATGCCGGTCTGTCCCGCAAAGCTTATGAATATCCTCTTCATCGCCGACCCGCTCGAATCGTTCAAGACCTACAAGGACAGCACCTTCGCGATGATGCGCGAGGCGCAGCGCCGCGGCCACCAGCTGATGGCCTGCGAGCCCAAGGACCTGATGTGGCAGCGTGGCGGCCGCGTCACCGCCTTCGTGCGCGACATCACGCTGACCGGCGACGCCGACGACTGGTTCGTCGCTGCCCAGCAGGCGCCCGACGAGCGGCCCCAGGTGCTGGCCGAGGTCGATGCCGTCCTGATGCGCAAGGACCCGCCCTTCGACAGCGAGTATTTCTACGCCACCCACCTGCTCGGGCAGGCGCAGCGCGAGGGCGCGCGCGTCTTCAACGATCCGGCCGCCCTGCGCAACCATCCGGAAAAGCTCTCCATCATGGAGTTCCCGGAATTCATCGCGCCGACCCTGGTCACGCGCGACGAGTCCGACGTGCGCCGCTTCCATGCCGAGCATGGCGACATCATCCTCAAGCCGCTCGACGGCATGGGCGGCATGGGCATCTTCCGCGTTGGTCCCGATGGACTGAATCTCGGCAGCATCACCGAGACGCTGAACCGCCATGGCGCGCAGACGCTGATGGTGCAGAAGTTCCTGCCTGGAATCGCGCAGGGCGACAAGCGGGTGCTGCTGATCGGCGGCAAGCCGGTGCCCTACAGCCTGGCGCGCATCCCGCAGGGCAGCGAGATCCGCGGCAACCTGGCCGCCGGCGGCAAGGGCGTCGCGCAGCCGCTGTCCGCGCGCGACCGCGAGATCGCCGAGGCGCTCGGCCCCGTCCTGCTGGCGCGCGGCTTGCTGCTGGTCGGGCTCGACATCATCGGCGAGCACCTGACCGAGATCAACGTCACCAGCCCGACCTGCTTCCAGGAGATCTTCGACCAGACCGGCTGCGACGTCGCGGCGCTCTACCTCGACGCGCTCGAATCGGCGCTGGCCTGAACCACCGCCCGGGCCGTCAGACCGGCAGGCCGTCGACGAAGACCTTGAGCTCGTCGGGCTCGAAGGCGATCCAGTTCTCGTCCTTGGTCAGCGGCTCGGTCACGATCACGGCGGCGCGGTCACCCGGCTGGTTGACCTGGGCGAAGTCGACCGTCCAGTCCTGGTCCATCAGCGTGGCCTGGTGGAAGGGGTGCTGGCGCACCAGGTAGTGCAGCTTGGTGCTGCAGTGCGCCCAGAGTGCCTCGCCGTTGGAGAGCAGGAAGTTGAAGGTGCCGAACTTCCTGATCTGCGGCACCAGTTCGCGCAGCGTCAGCGTGAGCTCGGCCACGCTGGGCACGCCGGCGTGCGACTTGGCCAGCTCCTGCATGATCCAGCAGAAGGCACGCTCGCTGTCGGTGCTGCCGACCGGCTGGAAATGGCCGTGCAGTCGCGGCTGGTAGTCCTTGAGATCGCCGTTGTGCGCGAACACCCAGTGCCGGCCCCAGAGCTCGCGCGTGAAGGGGTGGGCGTTCTCCAGGCAGACCTGGCCGACCGTGGCCTTGCGCACATGCGCGATGACGTTGGTGCTCTTGAGCGGGTAGTGTCGCAGGAAATCCGCCATCGGGGAGGATGCGGCGCTCTCGTGGTCGACGAACAGTCGCAGGCCCTTGCCCTCGAAGAAGGCGATGCCCCAGCCATCGGCATGGTGGTCGGTGGCGCCGCCGCGCTGGCTGAATCCGGTGAAGCTGAAGCGCGCGTCGGTCGGGGTGGCGCAGTTGAGTCCGAGCAGTTGGCACATGGGCGGGCAGGGCAGGATGGGGGCAGGTTTCGCAGTTTAGCGCCTCGGCTGATCCATGCGGTAGCGGGCGAGCGCAGTGGACGCTTCCGGCCGGTGGTGGGCGTCTCTACAATCGGGCGCATGAACTTCATCGACATGCTGAGCGCGGCCGAGCGCCAGAACCAGTCCATGCTCTGCGTCGGCCTGGATCCCGAACCGGCCAAATTCCCCCACCACTGGCGCAACGACGCCAGCAGGATCTACGACTTCTGCGCGGCCATCGTCGACGCCACCGCCGATCTGGTGATCGCCTTCAAGCCGCAGATCGCCTACTTCTCCGCCCACCGGGCCGAGGACCAGCTCGAGCGCCTGATGGCGCACATGCGGGCGCGCGCGCCGCAGGTGCCGATCATCCTCGACGCCAAGCGCGGCGACATCGGCAGCACCGCCGAGCAGTACGCCAAGGAAGCCTTCGAGCGCTACGGCGCCGACGCGGTGACGCTGTCGCCCTTCATGGGCTTCGACACCGTCCAGCCCTACCTGCGCTATCCCGGCAAGGGCGTGTTCCTGCTCTGCCGCACCTCGAACCCGGGCGGCGACGACTTCCAGTTCCAGCGCCTGGCCGACGTCGAAGGGCATCCGCGCCTGTTCGAGCACCTGGCCAGCCTGGCGCAGGGGCCGTGGAACCTCAACGGACAGATGGGACTGGTGGTCGGCGCCACCTACCCGGAAGAGATCCGCCGCGTTCGCGAGCTGGCCCCGACGCTGCCGCTGCTGATCCCGGGCGTCGGGGCACAGGGTGGCGACGCCCGGGCGACGGTGCAGGCCGGCTGGCGCGCCGAGGGCGGCGTGACGACCGGTGCCGTCATCGTGAACTCCTCGCGCGCGGTGCTCTACGCCAGCGCCGGCGAGGACTTTGCCCAGGCCGCGCGCGCCGAGGCGCTGCGCACGCGCGACCTGCTCAACGCCGGCCGCTGAGCCGGCACCATCCGGAGACTGCCGCCGGATCACGATCGGCTCGATGATCCGGCCCTGACCCGCCCCCGCCCTGCTGCGGCTCGGGCGAGCGCCAGCCGTCGATGTCCAGGCGAGTTGGCGCACTGCATTGCCCCGTTCATGCGGCATTGCAGGATTGATGAAATTCCCTCTCCTCCTTTTCTTCAGGCCCTCTGGGTCTGGAGGGATTCGCCTATCCTGGGATAATTCCCAGGATAGTTCCTGGGATAATTGCGTGACAAAATTCTTCTAGGTGAAAACCCGGGTGCATCCAGTCCCGAGAAAATTTCCAGCGTTTTGAAATTTAATGAATTGTGGGGAATTTTTAATCTGTAAACTAATAAATACAATCCGTATATGATAATTATATCATTGAATGATGAATTCTCGGCTAATCTCTTGCTTTTGTCATTAATTGTGATATTATTGGTGTATTTTTCGATAAAATATTTGCTACGGACTGCTTGTTTTTTCGTGAAAAATGAGTGGAAGTGGTTTCACATATTCCACTTAATTTGATCTACTTGTTCTGTTGCTAATTGACGACAAAGTTCCATTGCGGTCGTTAAAAAAATCAACCTAGAATGGTCCGCAGGATGAGGTTGAAGTGGTTCCTGTCCTGTTCTCCGGCAAGGGGGCGGCGGGGTTTCACTCATCCCTAACTGAGGCCTTTATGGGAGATTTCTAATGCAGAAGAAAGTTATTGCTCTGGCGGTTGCGAGCCTGCTGTCCGGTGGCGCATTCGCTCAAGTCACGGGAACAATTTCAGGTGGTACTGGTGGCGGTGGTGCAGTTATCAACGGCGATGCAGTCACGCTCAATGCGGTGACGATCACAAGCGACGTGACCGGTAACCTCACAGGAAACGTAACCGGTGATCTGACGGGCAATGTGACCGGTAACGTTACCGGAGACTTGACTGGTAATGTGACCGGCAATCTGACGGGCAACGTCACTGGTGACGTGACCGGCAACCTGACGGGCAACGTGACAGGTAACCTCACGGGCAACGTGACTGGCGACGTGACCGGTAATCTCACAGGCAACGTGACCGGCAACCTGACGGGCGACGTTACATCCAATGCCATCAACAATTCCGGTCTGATCTCTACCGCCACCCTGCAGACCACGGGCCTGGCGACGCTGGACTCGGCTTCGGTGACCAATGGCCTGACCGTCAACGGTGCGACCATCGCCAACGGCATCACCAACACCGGATCCTTCGTGAACAATGGTGGCGCTACTATCAACGGTGATCTGACCGTGAACGGAGTCATCACGAATGATGACGATGTCCAGGTCGTAGTCGACGGCAACAGTGGTGGCGCCGGTGGATTCCGAGTGACCGATCTCAATGGCGGAACCCCTGTCCAAACCATGTACATGGATGCCCAGGGCACATCCATTACTACCGATGGTGCCGGCAGCCTGACCGTCGGCAATACCCAGACCTCCCTGGGCGTCACGAATGCAGGCGGCAGTCTGAACGGCATTACTTCCGATGCCACCCAAACCATCGTGAGCGGCGGTACCGGCACCACCACGGTTACGGTCAACAACGCCGGCGTTACCGTCAACGACAGCGGCAATGGCCAGACCTTCCAGGTCAGCAATGCGGGTGTCGTGCAGGTGGGTGGCACCAGCGGTGCTGGTCCGAACGGTACCGTCCAAGTCAGCAATGGCCTCAGCAACACGATCACCCTTGACGGCCTGACCGGCAGCATCAATGCCGCCGGCAATATCACCGCAGCAGCAGGGACGATCACCGGTGCGACCGTGCAAGCTGGTAGCGTGAACGTGTCTGGCGCAGTGACCGCGGGTTCTGTCAGCACGGGCACCCTCACTGCTGCTAACGGCAATATCGCTAACCTGACGTCCACGTCCGCCACGATCGGTACCGTCAACTCAACGACCATCGTCAATACCGGCGCCCTGTCCACTGGAACGCTGTCGACTGTTGGTAATGCAACCGTGGGGGGTACCCTGGGCGTGACTGGCTTGACCACCACGGCTGGCATCACCAACAACGGCGCCTTGCAGAACAATGGCAATGTGGTCGTGACCGGCACTCTGGCGGCTGGCAACACCACTGTCAACGGTACTCTGACGACCACTGGGGATGCCTCGGTGGGTGGCAATGCCAGCGTGGCGGGCACCCTGGGTGTTACGGGCGCTAGCACGTTCAACGGCGCCACTGCTGTCAACAACTCGCTGACCGTCGACACTAACGGTGCGGTTGCCAACGCCACGGGTACCTCGGTGCTGAGCGTTGCCAATAACGCAGTGTCGCTGGGTGTTACCAATGCGGGTGGCCAGCTCAACGGGATCACTGCAAGCACCACGGAGACGAGGCTGCGCGGCGGCACGGCATCCACCACCATGACGCTGAACAACAGCGGCATGACCGTGGCGGATACCGCCAACGGCCAGACCCTGGCCGTCAGCAACACTGGCGTGGTGCGGGTTGGCGGTGACGGTACCTTGGGTAACACCCAGGCTGGTGCTCTCAACGTGACCAACAGTGCTGGTGCCAACACCATCACGATGAACGGTACGACCGGTGCCATCGTTGCGAACAGCGTGACTGCGACTACCTACACGGTTGCCAACGTGGTTGCCAGCAACTCGATCACTGCTCCCAACGCCTACCTGGGCGGCTCGGGTGCCCAGGTCGATGTCGCTGCAGGCACTGCCGTGACCTTCAACGGTAATCGTCTGCAGGGCGTTGGCCCGGCTACCGCTCTTACCGATGCGGTCAACCTGAACCAGCTCAATTCTGTGAACAGCAACCTGCAGAACCAGATCAGCGACAACCGCACCGAAGCCCGCCGCGGCATCGCGGGTGCTTCGGCCGTCGCCGGCATCCCGGCGCTCGAGTCGGGCAAGCAGTACAACTTCGGCGTCGGCGTCGGCCACTACAAGGGTGAAAGCGCCCTGGCGCTGGGTGGTCATGCCCGCTTCGATGCCAACACCGTCGGTCGCCTGGCCGTGGGCTTCAACGGCAGCGACGCCACCCTCAGCGCCGGCGTGGGCTGGAGCTTCTAAGTCCTGACCCAAGGTCTGAGGCCTGAGGCCTGAGGCCTGAGGCCTTGCAGGGGGCTGCCTTCGGGTGGCCCCTTTTACGTTTCCAGAGCTCAGCTAATGTCCTTCTCAATGAATCCGATCCCCAAAACCCTGCTGTCCGTGCTGCTCTTGGGTGCTGCCGGCGCCGTGCTGGCCCAGAAGTCCAAGCCCATGCAACTGGTCGAGGTGTTCGACGCCGGCCAGCCGCAGGCGGTCATCCTCAAGCTCTACGACGCGCAGGCCGAGGTGATCTGCTATGTGCTCACACCCGAGCGCGCGGCGCGCAAGCAGACCGATGGCGTCATGGTCTACGAGGGCAACAACGTCGGCGCGATCAGCTGCGTCAAGCAGCGCCAGTACGTCGTCGACGTCACGCCCCCGCCCGTGGCGCCACCACCGGCCCAGGCGCCAGCCATGCCGCCAGCCGGCTCGCGCACCAAGTGATCCGCCGCCTGTGGGCTTGCGGGCGGCTGTCACGGCCAGACCCTAGAATCGTGCTTTTGTCCATCCTGGGCTCCAAGGTCCGGAGGGATCCACTTTTCCATACCAACGGAGTCAAGCATGGCAGTCAACTGGACCGCACCCGAGGCCGCTAGCCTCCTGCCCGTCGCGGGCGTCAAGATCGGCGTGACCGAAGCCGGCGTGCGCAAGGCCAACCGCAAGGACCTGACCGTCTTCCTGCTCGACGAGGGCGCGGCGGTCGGCGGCGTCTTCACCCAGAACCGCTACTGCGCAGCGCCGGTGCAGGTCTGCCGCGAGCACCTGTTGGCCGGCCACGGCATCCGCGCCATGGTGATCAACACCGGCAACGCCAACGCCGGCACCGGCGCGCCCGGCCTGGTCGATGCGCGCGCGACCTGCATCGCGCTGGCGCGCGAGCTCGGTGTCGCTCCCGAGCAGATCCTGCCGTTCTCGACCGGCGTCATCATGGAGCCGCTGCCGGTCGACCGCATCGTCGCCGGCCTGCCGGCCGCGCTGGCCGACGCCAGTGCCGACCACTGGCTCAAGGCCGCCGAGGGCATCATGACGACCGACACGGTCCCGAAGGCCGCCAGCCGCCAGGCCCAGGTCGGCGGCAGGAGCGTCGCGATCACCGGCATCTCCAAGGGCGCCGGCATGATCCGCCCGAACATGGCGACCATGCTGGGCTTCCTGGCCACCGACGCCGCCGTCGATGCGGCGTTGCTGCCGGCACTGGCCAAGAAACTGGCCGACGCCTCCTTCAACCGCGTCACGGTTGACGGCGACACCTCGACCAACGACAGCTTCGTCGTGATCGCGACCGGCCGGGCCGGCAATGCGCCGGTCACCGACCTGGCCAGCGCCGATGGCCAGGCCCTGCTCGCCGCGATGACCGAGGTCGCGCGAACGCTGGCGCATGCGATCGTGCGCGACGGCGAGGGCGCGACCAAGTTCATCGCGGTGCGCGTCGAGGGCGGCAAGACGACCGATGAATGCCTCAAGGTCGCGTACGCAATCGCGCATTCGCCGCTGGTCAAGACCGCCTTCTTTGCCAGCGACCCGAACCTTGGCCGCATCCTGGCGGCGGTGGGCTACGCCGGCATCGCCGACCTCGACCAGGGCCTGATCGAGCTGCACCTCGACGACGTGCACGTGGTCAGCCAGGGCGGCCGCCGCCCCGAATACCGCGAGCAGGACGGCGCGCGCGTCATGGCGCAGAGCGAGATCACCATCCGCGTCGGCCTGGGCCGCGGCGAGGTGTCCGACACCGTCTGGACCTGCGACTTCAGCCACGACTACGTGACGATCAACGCCGACTACCGCAGCTGAAACACGCCATGAACGAAGCATTCGAGCGCCTGCTGCAGCGGGCCGAGTCCCTGATCGAGCGCATCGAGGCGGTGCTGCCGCAGCCGCTGACCGAGCCTGACTGGCACGCTTCGGTCGCCTTCCGCTACCGCAAGCGAGGCGGTCATGGACTGCTCGAGCCGGTGCGCCATGTCTCGACCATCGCGCTGGCCGACCTGCAGGAAATCGAGCAGCAGAAGGAGAGGATCGAGCGCAACACCGAGCATTTCGTGCGCGGCCTGCCGGCCAACAACGTGCTGCTGACCGGCGCGCGCGGCACCGGCAAGAGTTCCCTGATCAAGGCCTGCCTGAACGCGTATGCGCCGCAGGGCCTGCGCCTGATCGAGGTCGACAAGGCCGACCTGGTCGACCTGCCCGACATCGTCGAGCTGGTGGCGCAGCGGCCCGAGAAGTTCGTCGTGTTTGCCGATGACCTCAGCTTCGAGAGCGGCGAGCCCGGCTACAAGGCGCTCAAGTCCATCCTGGACGGCAGCATCTCGGCCGCCAGCGACAACCTGCTGATCTACGCGACCAGCAACCGGCGCCACCTGCTGCCCGAGACGATGAAGGACAACCTGGCCGCCCGCCATGACGAGGACGGCGAGCTGCACCCGGGCGAGGCGATCGAGGAGAAGATCTCGCTGTCCGAGCGCTTCGGGCTCTGGGTCAGCTTCTATCCCTTCAGCCAGGACGAGTACCTGAGCGTGGTCTGGCAGTGGCTGTCCTTCTACGGCGTGCCGGAGTCCGAGTTCGCTGCCGCGAGACCCCAGGCACTGCTGTGGGCGCTCGAGCGCGGCTCGCGTAGCGGCCGAGTCGCCTACCAGTTCGCCCGCCACTACGCGGGCGACCGGGCCGACGCTGGCAGCGCTGGCCAGGCCGGAGGCACGACGTGAGCGGCTTGCTGGTGGCCGACGGCGACCGACCGCGCGAGGGCGGTGCCGACCGTCCCGTCACCGAGGTCGCGGTTGGCGTGCTGATCGACGCCCGTGGCCGCTTCCTGCTCACGACGCGCCCGCCTGGCAAGGTCTATGCTGGCTACTGGGAGTTCCCGGGTGGCAAGCTGGAAGCCGGCGAGAGCGTCGAGCAGGCGCTGCGGCGCGAACTCCAGGAGGAAATCGGCGTCACCATTGCCCAAGCCCATCCCTGGCACGAGAAGCTGGTCGACTACCCGCATGCCCTGGTGAGGCTGAACTTCTGCAAGGTCTACGACTGGAGCGGCGAGCTGCACATGCACGAAGGCCAGCAGTTCAGCTGGCAGGCCCTGCCGCTCGATGTCGAGCCGGTGCTGCCGGGCACCCTGCCGGTGCTCGAGTGGTTGCAGCAGGAGGCTGATCAGGCGTCCGGCCCGGCTTGATCAGTAGCGCCCGGAGTCTTCCGGGGGAGCGGGCTCCAGCGGTGGCGCGCTGGGCACGCGGAACTCCTCGCTGGCCCAGGCGCCCAGGTCGAGCTGCTTGCAGCGCTTGCTGCAGAAGGGGCGATAAGGGTTGTCGGACGCGTAGCGGCTGGGTCCGCCGCAGGCCGGGCACTTGACGGTCCTGGCCTCGAATGGGGTCGATGGAGTGGATGCTTCGCTCATGCCGCGATCCCTCAGGCGCACAGGGTGACTTCGAGCGGCACGTCAGCGGCAGCAGGCTGCAGCCTCCCTTCATCGCCACGCCGCATCAGCCGCACCGAGAACAGCAAGCGGTTGCCGCTGATTTCAGGGATCAGCCCGTCCGCCGCGACGAGGCGCAGCCGCAGCAGCTGGTAGCTGCGACCCTGCGGCAGGCTCTGCTGGTATTGCCCACCGAGGGCGACGACCTTCTGCGGCACGCCGCTGTCGCGCAGCAGCTTCATCAGCATGGCGAGCGCGGAGCGCAGCGGAGCGAACTCCGCCGACCATTGCGCCAGGTCGCGCTGGCGCGCTTGCGCCGGGCGGTGCAGCCACTCGTGGTAGCTCGGCAGATCGAATTCGCAGGTGCCGCCCGGAATCCCCATGCGGTTGCGCAGCGTCATCAGCCAGTCGTTCCCGGCCAGGCTGTGGCCGACCCGGCCGGTGTCGGCGTTGAGCGCCGCGAAGCCGGCATCGAGACGGGCGATGAACTCGTCGAGCGCCAGCTGAGAGATCGCCGGATTGTCCCGGTAGCCATTGAGCAGCTGCTTGTGGCGCTCGATGTCCTTCATGATCTCCGACTTGAGGTCGGAGCGCGAGCCCACGTCCATCAGTTCGAACAGCGTCTGGATCGCGTAGTGGTGGTCGACGGCCTGGGTGCGGGCCACCAGATCGCCGAGCCGGCGCAGCAGGTGCTCCAGTCGCAGATAGGTGCGGATGCGTTCGTTGAAGGGGTACTCGTACAGGATCACGGGGCGCCGCAGTGGTTCGGACTCAATGGCCCATCATAGCCCGAATCTGTCGCACAGCTGACGCCACTGCTGCCGGACTTGCGCCTCGAGTTCTGCCAGTGTGACGCCGTCGTTGCGGATCACGCCGTCGGCGATCGCCAGCCGCTGCTCGCGCGAGGCCTGCGCCGCCAGCACGGCCTCGACTTGCGCGCGAGGCCAGCCGTTGCGCGCCATCACGCGCGCGATCTGGGTCCCGGGGGCGCAGTCGACCACCCAGACCAGGTCGCAGCGCTCGCGCCAGGCGCTCGATTCGGCCAGCAGCGGCAGATCCAGCACTGCCACGCCACTGGCTGTCACACTGGCAATGCGGCGGTCGATCTCCGACCTGACCAGCGGGTGGACGATAGCTTCGAGCCTGGACTTGGCAGATGGGTCGGCGAAGACCAGCGTGCGCATCCGGTCACGGTCCATGGCGCCTTCGGCCGTGACGAAATCCTCGCCGAAAGCCGCGCGCACCGCGGGAATGGCGCTGCCTCCGGCTGCGGTGCTCGCGCGCGAGATGGCATCGGCGTCGATCAGGGTACCGCCCAGGCCGGCCAGCATGGCCGCGACCGTGCTCTTGCCGCTGCCGATGCCACCGGTCAGGCCCAGGCGGACGCAGCTTGCTTGTTTCATGGTCTCATCCATTGCAGGAAATCAGTGGGTCCGAACAGCAGGGCCCAGCATCCGCCCAGCACCAGGAAGGGGCCGAACGGCACGTAGCGGCCCTCGCGCAGCTGCTTGAGCAGCTTGAGCAGAATGCCGGCGACGGCGCCGCTGACCGAGGCCAGCAGCACGATGGGCAGCAAGGCCTGCCAGCCGAACCAGGCCCCGAGCGCGGCCAGCAGCTTGAAGTCGCCGTTGCCCATCCCGTCCTCGTGGCGGATCAGCGCATAGCCTTGGTTGATCAGCCACAGGGACATATAGCCGGCGACCGCCCCCCAGAGCGAGTCGGCCAGGCTGCTGCCGGTCCAGCCCAGCGCCGCGGCGATCAGGCCCGACCAGGCCAGCGGCAAGGTGATGTCGTCAGGCAGCAGGGTCGTGTCCCAGTCGATCCAGGCCAGCGCGACCAGCGCTGCAGCCAGTGCGCAGCCGGCCAGGCCGGCCAGGCCTGAGCCATGGCGCGCGACCACCCAGGCAAACAGGATGCCGGTGATCGCCTCCACCAGCGGATAGCGCCAGCTGATGGAGGCCCGGCAGCTGGCGCAGCGGCCACGCAGCCAGGCAAAGCTCAGCAGCGGTATGTTCTGGTACCAGCGGATCGGAGCGCCACAGGACGGGCAGCGCGAGCGCGGCTGCATCAGGCCCAGCGCGGGCTCGGGCAGGGGGGGCTGGTCGTTGAGTTCGGCGCATTCCTGCCGCCAGCGCTGTTCCATCATCCGCGGCAGGCGGTGGATCACCACGTTGAGGAAGCTGCCCACCAGCAAGCCGAGCAGGCCGGCCAGTTGCCAGTCCCATATTGAAGCCAGGATGTCTTTCAATGGGGTTCCCTTTTGAATAATATCCTTATCATATGTGAATGAGGCCTTGCCAAGTCATCCGTGGCAGCACGGGCCGTCCGAGGTTCGATGGCGACTGTAGCGCAGCCGGCGTGCGTCCGGCCAACCCGATCGCGGCATGGCAGGGCACAATTCAGCCCATGCGCTGCAGCTTGCTGCAATCCAACGATCTCAACCCCGCGGGAGCTCCCATGGACAACGATAAGCTGCTGCCAGAGCCAGCCACCATCCTGGTGGTGGACGACACGCCAGCCAACCTGTCGCTGATGACGGGCTTGCTGCGCGACGAATACAAGGTCAAGGCCGCGATCGACGGCGAGAAGGCCTTGCGCATCGCGCAGGCGCTGCCGCCGCCCGACCTGGTCCTGCTCGACATCATGATGCCGGGCATGGACGGCTACGAGGTCTGCCGCCGGCTCAAGGCCGATCCGGCCACGCGCGACATCCCGGTCATCTTCCTGACGGCCAAGAGCGGGGTCGAGGACGAGAGGATGGGGCTTGACCTGGGCGCAGTCGACTACATCACCAAGCCGATCAGTCCGCCGATCGTGATGGCGCGGGTGCGCAACCACCTGGTCCTCAAGGCCAGCGCCGACTTCCTGCGTGACAAGGCCGACTACCTCGAGCAGGAGGTGGCGCGGCGCACCTCCGAGGTGATCGCGATCCAGGACGTGACCATCATGGCGATGGCCTCGCTGGCCGAGACGCGTGATTCCGACACCGGCAACCATATCCGGCGCACCCAGCACTACGTCAAGGCGCTGGCGCTCAAGCTGCGCGAGCAGCCCAGCTTCGCCGGCCTGCTTGATGACCGCTACATTGCCATGCTGTTCAAGTCTGCGCCGCTGCACGACATCGGCAAGGTCGGCATCCCGGACCGCATCCTGCTCAAGCCCGGCAAGCTCACGCCGGAAGAGTTCGAGCTCATGAAGACGCATACCACGCTCGGGCGCGACGCGATCCAGTCGGCTGAGCGCCAGCTGGGCATGTCGGTCGACTTCCTCAGGCTGGCCAAGGAGATCGCCTACAGCCACCAGGAAAAGTGGGATGGCTCGGGCTATCCCGAAGGCCTGCAGGGCGAGGCGATTCCGCTGTCGGCGCGCATGATGGCGCTGGCCGATGTCTACGATGCCCTGATCAGCCGCCGCGTCTACAAGGAAGGCATGTCGCACGAGCAGGCGATGTCGATCATCGTCGAGGGAAGAGGCCGGCATTTCGACCCCGAGATGGTCGATGCCTTCCTGCTCATCCACGAGGAGTTCCGCGCGATTGCCCAGCGCTATGTCGATAGCGACGCCGACCTGGAAGCCAAGCGCCAGCATCTGGAGCGCATGCAATCCATCTGAGCACAGCCGGCGGGCTCGAGCGCAGCCCGGCCTTGCGGCCGCTCAGGCGAGGCGGTATGCCCGCCGCAGGCCTCAGACCACCTGCCCGAGCTTGAAGATCGGCAGGTACATCGAGACCACGATGCCGCCGATGATGGAGCCCAGCAGCACGATGATGATCGGCTCCATCAGGCTGGAGAGGCCGGCGACCATGTCGTCGACCTCCTGTTCATAGAAGTCTGCCGCCTTGCCCAGCATGTGGTCGATCGAGCCTGACTCCTCGCCGATCGCGCACATTTGCAGCACCATCGACGGGAAGACCCGGGTGTTGGTCATGGCCTGCGTCAGGCTGGTGCCGGTCGAGATCTCCTGCTGTATCTTGGCGGTGGCGTCGGCATAGATCGAGTTGCCCGAGGCGCCGCCGACCGAGTCGAGCGCCTCGACCAGCGGCACGCCGGCGGCGAACATGGTCGCCAGCGTGCGCGTCCAGCGCGCCACCGCCGACTTCTCCACCAGGGTGCCGAAGATGGGCAGCTTGAGCTGCAGGCGGTCCATCACGCGCTGCACTTTCTCGCTGCGCCGCCAGGCCTGCATGAAGAAATAGCCGCCGCCGCCCAGACCGCCGAAGATCAGCCACCACCACGCAACGAAGAACTCGCTCATCGCGATCACGAACAGCGTCGGTGCCGGAAGATCGGCACCGAATGAGGAGAACACCTCCTTGAAGGCCGGGATCACGAAGATCATGATCACCGCGACCACCACGAAAGCCACCACGATCACCGCGGTCGGGTACATCAGCGCCGACTTGACCTTGCTCTTGATCGCTTCCGACTTCTCGAGGTAGACCGAGAGCCGGTCCAGGATGTCCTCCAGGATGCCGGCCGCCTCGCCGGCCTCGACCAGGTTGCAGTACAGGCCGTTGAAGTGCAGCGGATGCTTGCGGAAGGCCCCGCTCAGCGAGGTGCCGGTCTCGACATCGGTGCGCACCTCGTTGAGCAGGCGCGTGACGTTCGGGTTCGGATTGCCGCGGCCGACGATGTCGAAAGCCTGCAGCAGTGGCACACCCGCCTTCATCATGGTGGCGAGCTGGCGGGTGAAGATCGCGATGTCCTTGGGGCGGATCGACTTGCCGCCCGACATGCGTCGTTTCCTGACCTTGAGCGGTGCAATGCCCTGGCGCCGCAGCGCGGTCATGACCAGGTTCTCGCTGGCGGCCCGGGTTTCGCCTCGCACGGCCTTGCCGCTGCGGTCCTTGCCTTCCCATTCGAAGACGAATTCCTTGACCTTGCTGACGCTGATGCTGGTGGTGGCCATGGCCTTACCTCCTCCCTGACTTTTGTTATGCACTCGCTGGCCTGATGCTGGACTTCAGTCCTTGGTGCTGGCCAGCACCTCCTCCAGTGAGGTTATACCCTGTTTGACCTTGCGCAAGCCTGCTTCGCGCAAGGTCGGCACTCCTTCGCGTCTGGCCTGCTGGCCGATCTCGAGCGCGCTGCCGTTGGCCAGGATGATGGTCTGCATCGCTTCGCTGATCGGCATGAGCTGGTAGATGCCGGTCCGGCCGCGGTAGCCGTTGCCGCAGTCCTTGCAGCCGACCGCGTGGTAGGGTTTCCAGCTTCCATCGAGCTCCTCCTGCCTGAAGCCGGCATCGAGCAGGGCCTGCCGGGGCAGGTCGATCTGCGCCTTGCAGCTCGGGCAGAGCTTGCGCACCAGGCGCTGCGCCGTGATCAGGTTGATGCTCGACGCGATGTTGAAGGGCGCCACTCCCATGTTGAGCAGGCGTGACAGCGTGCTGGGCGCGTCATTGGTGTGCAGCGTGGAGAGCACCAGGTGGCCGGTCTGGGCGGCCTTGATCGCGATGTCCGCGGTCTCGAGATCGCGGATCTCGCCCACCATGATGATGTCGGGGTCCTGGCGCAGGAAGGCCCGCAGCGCGGCAGCGAAGGTCAGTCCGGCCTTCTCGTTGACGTTGACCTGGTTGACGCCCGGCAGGTTGATCTCGGACGGGTCCTCGGCGGTCGAGATGTTGACGCCGGGCTGGTTGAGGATGTTGAGGCAGGTGTAGAGCGAGACCGTCTTGCCCGAGCCGGTCGGGCCGGTCACCAGCACCATGCCGTAAGGTCGCGCGATGGCTTCGAGCAGCATTTTCCTGTCCTCGGGCTCATAGCCGAGCGCATCGATGCCCAACTGGGCGCTGCTGGGGTCGAGGATGCGGATCACGATCTTCTCTCCAAACAGGGTCGGCAGGGTGGAGACGCGAAAGTCGATCACCTTGTCGGGTCCGACCTTGAGCTTCATGCGGCCGTCCTGCGGTACCCGCTTTTCCGAGATGTCGAGCTTGGAGATGACCTTGATGCGCGAGGCCAGCTTGTCGCGGATCGCGACCGGCGGCGAAGCGATCTCGTGCAGTTCGCCGTCGATGCGGAAGCGCACCCGGTAGCTGTGCTCGTAGGGCTCGAAATGGAGGTCGGAGGCGCGCTTGCCGTAGGCATCGAGCAGCATCTTGTGCAGGAAGCGCACGATCGGCGCGTCCTCGATGTCCTGCTCCATCTTGCTCGTGCCTTCGGCTCCCGTGAGCTCGATCCGGGACGCGTCGAGCTTGAAGTCGCTGCCGATGATCTGCTCGATGGTCTCGGTGGCGCTGGCGGCGCTGGCTTCGACCAGGCGGCCGAGCTTGTCGAATTCCGCGATGACCCAGTCAATCCCGAGCTGGGTCGAGAACTTGACCTTTTCGGCGGCCTGCTGGTCGGTCGGGTCGGCGGTGGCGATGCACAGGCGGTTGCCGCGCCGGCCCAGTGGCAGCAGCCGGAACTGCAGGCAGGTCCGGCTGTCGAGCAGGTCGCGCGGCAGGTTCTGCGGATCGATGGCATCGAGATCGAGCAGCGGGCAGGCAAAGGCCTGTGACAGCAGGTGAGCCAGGTCCGCCGCCGACACCGCTCCGCTGCCGGTCAGCTCGGCAATGAAGCTGGTCCTGTTCTGGCGCGCGCGGCCGTAGAGGTGGCTGGCCGCTTGCTGCGACAGCTTGCCTGCCGACACCAGCGCGCGCGCCAGGCCGGGCAGTTCTCCAGCCGTGGCTGTTGCGTCATCAGGCATTTTCAAATCCTCTTTTTCGCATTTCTGCCACGATTTTTGCTTGTCTTGCTAAAAAGAGATCGTGCTGAACCGGCGACATATCGTGTATATTCGGGCCCAAATTCACGTCATTGTGCAAATATCGGTGCATTTTAGGTGCACATATTGGAGAGAATATGGATCTGCGCAAACTCAAGACCCTGATCGACCTCGTGTCGGAATCGAACGTGTCCGAACTCGAAATCACCGAGGCAGAAGGCAAGGTCCGCATCGTCAAGAGCGCTCCCGTCACTGCCGCGCCGATGGTGGCGGCCGCGCCTCAGTTGGCGGTCAACGCGCCTGCCGCCGCTCCGGTCGCCGCAGCCGTGACTGCGGTCGCCGCGCCTGAAGCCGTAGAGCTCAAGGGCCATGTCGTCAAGTCTCCCATGGTGGGCACCTTCTATCGCGCTGCCAGCCCGGGCGCCAAGGCCTTTGCCGATGTCGGCAGCCAGGTCAAGGAAGGCGACGCGATCTGCATCGTCGAGGCCATGAAGATCATGAACGAGATCGAGGCCGACAAGAGCGGTACCGTGACCCAGATTCTGGTCGAAAACGGCCAGGCTGTCGAATACGGACAGCCCCTGTTCGTGATCGAATAAGGCCCCCCATGTTCAAGAAAATCCTGATCGCCAACCGTGGCGAGATCGCGCTGCGCGTTCAGCGCGCCTGTCGCGAGATGGGCATCAAGTCGGTGGTGGTCTACTCCGAAGCCGACCGCGAGGCCAAGTATGTCAAGCTCGCCGACGAGGCCGTCTGCATCGGCCCGGCCGCTTCGGCGCAGAGCTACCTCAGCATGCCGGCCATCATCTCGGCGGCCGAGGTGACCGACGCCGAGGCCATCCACCCCGGCTACGGCTTCCTGAGCGAGAACGCCGACTTCGCCGAGCGCGTCGAGCAGAGCGGCTTCAAGTTCATCGGCCCGACCCCCGAGTCGATCCGCATCATGGGCGACAAGGTCTCGGCCAAGCAGGCCATGATCAAGGCCGGCGTGCCCTGCGTGCCAGGCTCTGATGGCGAACTGCCCGAGGATCCGGCCGAGATCAAGCGCATCGCCAAGCAGATCGGCTATCCGGTCATCATTAAGGCCGCCGGCGGCGGCGGCGGCCGCGGCATGCGCGTGGTGCACACCGAGGCCGCGCTGCTGCACGCGGTGCAGACGACCAAGGCGGAGGCCGGCGCGGCCTTCAACAACCCGGCCGTCTACATGGAGAAGTTCCTCCAGAACCCGCGCCACATCGAGATCCAGGTGCTGGCCGACCAGCACCGCAACGCGGTCTACCTCGGCGAGCGCGACTGCTCGATGCAGCGCCGCCACCAGAAGGTGATCGAGGAAGCGCCGGCGCCGGGCATTGCGCGCCGCCTGATCGACAAGATCGGCGAGCGCTGCGCGGCCGCCTGCAAGAAGATCGGCTACCGCGGCGCGGGCACCTTCGAGTTCCTGTACGAGAACGGCGAGTTCTACTTCATCGAGATGAACACCCGCGTGCAGGTGGAGCACCCGGTGACCGAGGCCATCACCGGCATCGACATCGTGCGCACCCAGATCATGATCGCCGCCGGCGAGAAGCTGCCGTTCACGCAGCGCCAGATCGAGCTGCGTGGCCATGCGATCGAGTGCCGCATCAACGCCGAGGACCCGTTCAAGTTCACCCCCTCGCCGGGCCGGGTCACAACCTGGCACATGCCGGGCGGCCCGGGCGTGCGGGTCGACTCGCATGTCTACGCCAACTACATGGTGCCGCCCAACTACGACTCGATGATCGGCAAGATCATCGTGCACGGCGATTCGCGCGAGCAGGCGCTGGCGCGCATGCGCACCGCGCTGTCCGAGGTGGCGGTCGAGGGCATCAAGACCAACGTCCCGCTGCACCGCGAGCTGATGGTCGACGCCAGCTTCGAGGCCGGCGGCACCAATATCCACTACCTCGAGCACTGGCTCGAGCAGCACAAGCGCTAAGCCGATGTTCGAACTCGTATTGCTGGCGCCAGAAGAGCGTCTCGAGGACCTGGGCGACGCGCTCGACGCGCTCGACGCGCTGAGCGTCTCGGTCGAGGATGCCGATGCGGCGACCGATGCCGAGCAGGCCCTGTTCGGCGAGCCCGGCATGCCGGCGCCCAAGGGGGGCTGGAACCGCTCGCGCGTCGTCGCGCTGTTCCAGCAGGAGCAGCAGGCGCGCGAGGCGGCCGAGCTGCTGCCGCCGCAGGACTTCTTCGCCGGCTGCGAGGTCGTTGGCGTGCGCCTGGTGGCCGACCAGGACTGGGTGCGGCTGACGCAGTCGCAGTTTGCGCCGGTCGAGATCACGCCGACCTTCTGGATCGTGCCGAGCTGGCATGAACCGCCCGCAGCCGCCGAGCAGGTGATCCGGCTCGATCCCGGGCTGGCCTTCGGCACCGGCACCCATCCGACCACGCGCATGTGCCTGCGCTGGACCGCGCAGCGCGACCTGTCGGGCCAGCGCGTGCTCGACTACGGCTGCGGTTCAGGCATCCTCGCGATCGGTGCCGCCAAGCATGGCGCGGCCGAGATCGTCGCGGTCGACATCGACCCGGCCGCGGTCGAATCGACGCAGATCAACGCTGCCAACAACCATGTGAGCCTGCAGGCCGGCCTGCCGGAGGCGGCGCAGGGCGAGTTCGATCTCGTGCTGGCCAACATCCTGGCGACGCCGCTCAAGGTGCTGGCGCCGCTGCTGTGCAGCCATGTCAAGGCCGGCGGCCATCTGGTGCTGGCCGGCATCCTGGAGCGCCAGGCCGACGAGCTCAAGCAGGCCTATGCACCCTGGCTGGCACTCGAGGTGACGGACTGCGAGGACGGCTGGATCCTGATGACGGCGCGCGCGGCAGGCTGAGCGCAGGCGCAGCAACTCAACGCAAAAGCCTGATCAGCCGGTCAGGCTTCTGTTTTTTCGGAGGGCTCAGGGCCGGGGGCCGGTCGGGAAGGGCCAGGCAGCGGTGGGAGAGATTCGCGTCAGCGCAGCGGGTTCTGCCGGCGGCTGCGGCTTGGCGGTCTTCTTGGCCGCGGCTTTCCTCGCGGCAGTCACCTTCTTGGCGGGTGCCGCCGTCTCGGGCGTGACTGCCGGGTCGACCTGGTCGGCCGGCCCGGGCGTCTTCTTCGCCGCAGCCTTCTTGGCCGGTGCGGCCTTTTTCGCAGTCGCCATCTTGCTTGTTCTCCTGAAACAGCTCGCGCAGGGTTGCGGACCATTCCGGTCCGGTGAGTCAGCGCAATGGCTTCCCAGGACGCATGGCGTCATAGAAACCAAGGCGTGCATAAGCCCACGAGACCGACCTCAGCTGCTGGGCTGCGCCGGTTGGGGAAATGCCATATACACAATCTCTGACTTTTATATTATGAAAGTGTTATGCGGAAATGCAAGCCCCGCAGTGCACAATTTATTGCGCGTCAGGCCTGACCAGGGCTGGAAAGCGTTCCGCCGGCCAGTCCAGTTGCCCCAGCAGGCGGGGCCAGTCGAAGCCCGGCCCCGGATCCTGCTTGCGTCCGGGCGCGACATGTTCGTGTCCCGCCAGGTGGGCGATCGGGTAATGCCCAGCCAGTGACTGGCAGAGTTCGGCCAGTGCGCGGTACTGCGCCGGCTCGAAGGTCTCGCCTTCCAGGCCCTCGAGCTCGATGCCGATCGAGTCGTCGTTGCAGTTGTCGCGGCCGCGCCAGTGCGAGCGGCCGGCATGCCAGGCGCGCTCGTCGCAGGAGACGAACTGGATCAGCTCGCCATCGCGCCGGATCAGGAAGTGACAGGAGACCTCGAGCCCTCTGATGGACTGGAAATAGGGATGGGCATCCCAGTCGAGCCGGTTGCAGAACAGCTGCTCGACCTCGGGCCCGCCATAGCGACCGGGGGGCAGGCTGATCGAGTGCAGCACGATCAGGTCGACGCGGCCGCCGGCAGGCCGCGGTCCGAAGTTGGGTGAGGGTACGGCGCGTGCCCGCAGCAGCCAGCCGTGCCTCCAGCCGTCCCCTGGCTGGCCAGACTGAGCCTCAGTCATCTGCGCCTTGAAGCTTCGCGGGCTTTTCGCGCTGCAGCCTGAGATGCTCGACGCTGCAGTAATGCCCTTGAGCGTCTGAGATCGCGTCGCTGGCCGGCAGGTGCAGGCCGCAGTGACGGCAGCTCACCATCAGGCCGGGCTGGGGCGGTGCGGCCGGCTGTGCCGGCGGCGGGGGAGGGTGATCCTGCGCGCGGCGGCTGCGCCAGAGCCAGGCGCCTGCCAGAATGACCAGCAGCAGCAAGAGGTATTTCATGCGCGCGCCAGGATGACTTCGATCACGAAGCGCGAGCCGACATAGCCCAGCAGCAGCAGCGCGGCGGCGGCATAGAGCATGTTGAAGGCGATGCGGCCGCGCCAGCCCTGGGTCCGGCGACCCCAGAGCAGGACGGCGAGAGCCAGCCAGGACAGCAGGGTGAAGAGGGTCTTGTGGTTCCAGCTCCAGCCCTGCGGCAGCAGCAGTTCGCTGAACCACCAGCCCGCCAGCAAGGTGGCGCTCAGCAGCACGAAGGCCGCGCCGACCAGGCGGAAGGTCAGGCGCTCGAGCGCGAGCAGGGGCAGGCCGGCTTCATCCGGGCGCGCCTGCCGAATCGCGGCTTCGGCGCGCTGCGCCAGCCAGCCATGCAGCACGGCGGCCGCCAGCAGGCCATAGGAGATGATGCCCAGCCACCAGTGCAACGGCAGCCAGGGCGATGCGGCAGCCGGATGCGGCATGCCCGGGAACAGCAGTGCGAGCAGCACGGCTGCAGCGCCGAGGCCGGCCATCGAGGCGCGCGCGCGCAGCTTGGGGTAGACCCGGCTTTCGATCGCGTAGAGCGTGAAGACCAGCCAGGCTGTCACCGAAAGCGCTGGCGCGAAGCCGAAGCGAACCGGCTTGACCGCGTGACCCGATGCCAGCGCCAGCGTGTGCAGCAGCCAGACCAGCAGCACCAGTGTGTTGACGCCGATGGCCGCGGGGCGGACCGGTCGCAGCGCCAGCAGGGCATAACCCAGCGCTGCGCCCAGCGACGGGATGGTGCTCCACCAGGGGCTCGGGGATAGAATCATGGCCAGAGTTTAACGGTCCGAGCGGCCGCTATCGTCCCTTCATCTTCATTTATCCAAGCCCCGGAGTGCCGTTTCGGCACTCGCTGGCAGGCTTCACACGGCTTTCACCATGGCTTCAGCCCTCACCGAAAAACTCTCACGTCTGGTCAAGGAGGTGCGCGGCCAGGCACGCATCACCGAAGGCAACGTCAGCGACATGCTGCGCGAGGTGCGCATGGCGCTGCTGGAGGCCGACGTCGCGTTGCCGGTGGTGCGCGACTTCATCGCGCGCGTCAAGGACAAGGCGCTGGGGTCCGAGGTGGTCGGTTCGCTGACGCCGGGCCAGGTCCTGGTCAGCATCATCCAGAAGGAGCTCGCGGCGACCATGG
>JBDLTM010000004.1:0-26080 GCA_039805805.1 Pseudomonadota bacterium
GGTTGGCATAGAGGCAATGGCCCTCCAGGTCGAAGGCCTGGATGCCGTAGTGGCTGCAGTCGAGCAGGCAGAGCATCAGGTCCTGGTCGCGCCCGCCTGGGAAGTCGGCGCTGCGCTCGATCAGCTGCAGCAGGACATGATGACCCGACTCACCCAGGTCGACCCTGCACCAGCTGGCGTCCACGCTGCGGATTCCATGGCCGCCAAGGCCGATCTGAAGCTTGTCGAGCCTGCCAGCGGCGACCTGGCTGCCGGGCTCCAGCGCCTCCGCAAGCCGGCAGCGGTCATGGCGCGTCAGCGACTTGAGCAGGCTCCAGGGATCGGCCGCTGCGTGCGTCGGACAGGAGAGCAGGGCCAGGGCCTGGCTGCCTGCCTCAACGATCCGGCCGCGGCCATCGAGCAGCAGCGTGGGCAGGGGCAGCTGGTCGATGGACAGGCGCACAGGCATGCCGTCCGGCATGCGGCCAGACTGCTCGGGCAGCAAGCGGGAATCGGCAGATTGGGACTCGTGGTCGCGTTTCGGGCTGGTCGGCTGCACTCTGGCCAATCCTCCTGTCGAAGCGGATGAAAATTCAGCAGATATGAAAATCCCGGCCATGCTATATCCTCGTGGCAAATTAGGCCATCATGCTGCGCTCCCATGACATGGCCAGCCATGTCTCGCGCCTTCATCGACTCGCCGGATCAGCTTCTGCCTTGGAGACGCCAGACTGGCAGCAAAATAGCGCCCAATGAAGCTGCCCCCTGCCCTGCTGCTGCGCGCCCAAAGGCTGCGCGAGCGGCTTGCCCCCCTCGTCCTGCGCGCTCGCACTGACCTGATCCGCCTGCCCGGCCTGCTGTACGGCCTTCTGCGCGACCTGGGCTGGCGCGGCGTGCTGCTGGTGCTCGCCGTCCCGCCCGCCCTGCTGCTGCTCTATGCGCTGCTGCTGATCCCGTTCACTCCGGCGATCAGCGACATCCGCAAGGCCGCGACCGAGCAGCCGGCCCGGGTGATGAGCGCCGACGGCCGGCTGCTGGTCGAGTTCAAGCGCTCGAACCGGGTCTGGGTCGAGCTGAAAGACATCGCGCCGGCCGTGACTGAGGCGCTGATCGCGACCGAGGACCATCGCTTCTACGACCATTTCGGCATGGACTGGCGGCGCACCGCCTCGTCGGCACTGCACACCTTCGGCGGCGACCGCCAGGGAGGCTCGACGCTGACGCAGCAGCTCGCGCGCAACCTCTATCCGGAGGAGATCGGCCGCGCGCCAACACTGACCCGCAAGCTCAAGGAGGCGATCACGGCCTTCAAGCTGGAGGCGGTCTACTCCAAGGACGAGATCCTGGAGACCTATCTCAATACCGTGCCCTTCCTCTACAACGCCTACGGCATCGAAATGGCGGCGCGCACCTATTTCGACCGCTCGGCCGATGAGCTCGACGTTTTGCAGGCCGCCACGCTGGTCGGCATGCTCAAGGGCAACAGCTACTACAACCCGGTGCTCAACCCCGAGCGCGCGCTGCAGCGGCGCAACACGGTGCTGTCGCAGATGGTCAAGCGCGGCAAGCTCGATGCCGCCCGCTATGCCAACCTGAAGGACAGGCCGCTGCGGCTGGACTTCGAGCGCCAGAAGGAGCGCCTGGGGCTGGCGCCGCATTTGTCACAGCTGCTGCGCCGCTGGCTGATTTCCTGGGCCGACCGAAATGACTACAACCTGTATGCCGACGGCCTGGTGGTGCACACGACGCTGGACTCGCGGCTGCAGGCGGCAGCCAACCAGGCGGTGGCGAGCCAGGGCGCCCGGCTGCAGGCGGTGGCCGATGCCGCCTGGGGCCGCAGCTGGAACGCGCAGGACCCGGTGGTGCGCGCCCTGCTGCAGGAGACAGCCGAATACCGCGCCGCGCGTGCCGCGGGCCTCGACGAGGCCAGGGCCCTGAAGCAACTGCAGGCCGACCGAGCCTTCATGCAGCGGCTGCGCGGACAGAAGACGCTGGCGCAGGCCGGGCTGCTGGCAATCGACCCCAGGAACGGCCATGTGCTGGCCTGGGTCGGCAGCCGCGGCTACGAGCAGGACGCCTACGACCATGTGGGCCAGGCAAGGCGCCAGCCCGGCTCGACCTTCAAGCCCTTCGTCTATGGCGAGGCGCTGCGCTCCGGGCTGAGCCCGGACGACAAGCGGGCGGACCGAGAGGTGGAGATCGACGTCGGCCGTGGCGAGATCTGGCGCCCGCGCGACGGCGGTCCCCCGAGCGGGCGAGAGCTGAGCCTGCGCGACGCGCTGGCCTATTCCAAGAACACGATCACGGCGCAGCTGATGCAGGAACTTGGTCCGGCCAGGGTGGCCAGGCTGGCGCGCGAGATGGGGGTGCGCCAGAGCCCGCTCAAGGAGGTGCCGTCACTGGCGCTGGGCACCAGCCCGGTCACTCTGAAGGAGATGGTGGCGGCCTACGGCACGATCGCCAACGGCGGCAGCTACATCGAGCCTGTCATGGTCACCCGGATCGAGGACCGCGAAGGCAAGGTGCTGGAGGAGTTCGAGCCGGCGACTCCGGAGCGGGTGCTCAAGCCCCGCACCGCCTGGGAGCTCTTCGACCTGATGCGCGGCGTGGTCGACCGAGGCACCGGGCGCGCGATCCGATCCCAGTATGGCATCCGCGCCGACGTCGCGGGCAAGACCGGCACCACGCAGGACTATGCCGACGGCTGGTTCATCCTGATGCACCCGCAGCTCGTGGTGGGGGCCTGGGCCGGGTTCAACGACAGCCGCATCACGCTGCGCAGCGAGCACTGGGGCCAGGGCGCTCACAGCGCCCTGCCCATGGTCGGCGAGCTGAGCTCGCGCGCGCTGCGCGCCAGGATCGCCGACCCGCGCGCGCGCTTCGAGGAACCGGAATCCGGCAATTGGCTGACCCGCCTGTGGCGCGGCGCGCGCGACTCGCTGCAGGGCTGGTGGCAGGGGATGCTGAATGAGGCTGGCCGGCGCTGGGACTCTTGGTGGAAACCCAGGCCGGCCCGCGCTCCGGCCGGCGAGGTGCCGGTGCGCGACGGCGTGCCCGAGCGAGTCCCCGAGGAGCTGCCGCCGGCAGAGCTGCCCCCAGCGGCAGACCCCCTGCAGGAGAAGATCGACCAGATCCAGGCCGAAGGCCAGTCGAGTTCTCCCACAGTCGCACCGGCGCCCGCGATGGCGCCCGCCCAGCCCGCGGTGCCGAGCCCGAGCCAGCCATCCGGTCGCCTCGATTGAATGAATTGCGGCCCTGCGTATCAGGATTTGAGACGGGAGTGCGACATGATGGCGTTAAGTCCAGATCAACAAACTGCCCGAGCTCCATGCCTACCCCCCTGAAACCCGGCTTCATCGCCCTGCACGGCAACCGCTCCGAGGACCTGGCGCAGGCCGTGATCGCCTGGCTGGCGCAGAACCCGCTGGCGCCGCTGGAGCAGGACGTGGTGCTGGTGCAGAGCAACGGCATCGCCGAATGGTTCAAGATGGAGCTGGCGCGTCAGCTGGGCGTCTGCGGCTCGACCCGGGTCGAGCTGCCGGGCCGCTTCCTGTGGCGAACCTACCGCGAGCTGCTCGGACCGCGCGCGGTGCCGCGCGACTCGCCGCTGGACAAGCTGCCGATGACCTGGCGCCTGATGCAGGTGCTGCCCGGCCTGCTCGATCAGCCTGATTTCGATCCTGTCAGGCGCTACCTGCGCCAGGACGACCCGCGGCGCCCGCTCCAGCTGGCCCAGCAGCTGGCCGACCTGTTCGACCAGTACCAGAACTACCGCTCGGACTGGCTGGAGGACTGGGCCGGGGGCCGCGACCTGCTGCTGCAGGCGCAGGGAAAGCGAGTCCCGGTGCCAGCCGACCAGGCCTGGCAGCCCGAGCTCTGGCGTGCCGTGCTGGGCACGCTGAGCGAGGCGCAGCGCGCCACGATCCGGCCCCGGCTTCACCGCCTGGCAATCGAGCGCCTGAACGACGAAGACGGTGGCGAGGACAAGCTGGAGGCCCGGCTGGCGCGCCGCGTGGTGGTGTTCGGCATGAGCCACATGCCGGCCTCGACGCTGGAGGCGCTCGCGGCGCTGAGCCGGCACAGCCAGGTGCTGCTGGCGATCCCCAACCCCTGCCGCTTCTACTGGGGCGACATCATCGAGGGGCGCGAGCTACTGCGCGCCGAGCGGCGCCGGCACGCGCTGCGCGAGGGGCGCGAGTTGTCCGCCGTCGCGCTGGAGGACATGCACCAGCACGCCCATCCGCTGCTGGCGGCCTGGGGCCGGCAGAGCCGCGACTTCATCCGCCAGCTCGACGCCTTCGACGACGCCGACGAGACCCGGCAGCGCTTTCCTCAGGCTCGCATCGACCTGTTCGAAGAGACGCCCGATCAGGACGACCAGCCGCTGCTGAGCCGGGTGCAGAACCGCATCCGCGATCTCGAGCCCTTGCAGCCACTTCCAGCCGACGCGAACCCGGAGCCGCTGCCAGCCGATGACCGATCCATCGTGTTCCACGTCGCCCACAGCCGGGTGCGCGAGCTCGAGATCCTGCACGACCAGCTGTTGCAGCTGCTGGCCAGTTCCAAGCCGGGCCAGGCAGCGCTGCAGCCGCGCGACATCGTGGTGATGGTGCCCGACATCGAGCAGATGGCGCCGGCGATCCGCGCGGTGTTCGGCCAGTATGGGCGCCACGACCCCCGCCATGTCCCGTTCGACATCGCCGACCTGAGCGCCAAGTCGAGCAGCACCATCGTGATGGCGCTGGAGTGGCTGCTGCAGCTGCCGGCGCAGCGCTGCCGCATCAGCGAGCTGGTCGACCTGCTGGAAGTCCCGGCGGTGGCCAGGCGCTTTGGCGTGCGCGCAGAGCAGCTGCCCCAGCTGACGCACTGGATGTCGGGCGCCGGCATCCGCTGGGGGCTGAACCTGGAGCAGCGGGCGCAGATCGGCCTGGAGGCCTGCGGCGAGCAGAACAGCGCCTGGTTCGGTCTCCACCGCATGCTGCTGGGCTATGCGGCCGGCTCGCTGGCCGAGCTGCCTCAGGCTGAGGGCTGGGCCGGCATCGAGCCCTATGCCGAGGTCGGCGGCCTCGACGCGGAGCTCGCCGGGTCGCTGGCGCACCTGCTGCGCGCGCTGCTCGACTGGTGGCAATGCTGCGAGCTTGAGGCCACGCCGGCGCTCTGGGCCGAGCGCGGCCGCAACCTGCTCAAGGCACTGTTCACGCCGGCCGAGGAGCTCGACGGCCAGGTGCTCGAAGCGCTGGAGCGGGCCCTGTCGGCCTGGGTGCTGGCCTGCGAGCAGGCCGGCTTCGTGCAGGAAGTTTCGCTGTACGCGCTGCGCCAGTCCTGGATCGAGGCGCTGAACGAGCCCGGTCTCGAGCAGCGCTTCCGGGCCGGCGGCGTGACCTTCTGCACGCTGATGCCGATGCGCGCGGTGCCGTTCGAGGTGGTCTGCCTGCTCGGCATGAACGATGGCGACTACCCGCGCCGCAGCCCGCGCAGCGACTTCGACCTGATGGGGCTGGCCGGCCAGCAGCGCCCGGGCGACCGCTCGCGCCAGCAGGACGACCGCCAGCTCATGCTGGAGGCGCTGCTGTCGGCGCGGCGCCAGCTCTACATCAGCTGGACCGGGCGCAGCATCCGCGACAACAGCGAGCAGCCACCCTCGGTGCTGGTGTCGCAGCTGCGCGACTACCTGGCAGCGGTCTGGGGCCAGCCCTGCGTCGAGGCGCGCACCCACGAGCATCCGCTGCAGCCCTTCAGCCGGCGCTACTTCGAGCGGCAGCCCGGAGCTAGACACCCGCTGCTGACCTACGCTGCCGAGTGGCGCAGCCTGCACCTGGAAAAGCCGTACGCCGCGATCGCCACGACGACCCCGCCGCGCGAGGCCGAGCAGGCGACGGTGCTGACGCTGCAGCGGCTGATCTCCTTCTACCGCAACCCGGCCAAGGCCTACTTCAGGGAGCGGCTGGGCGTGAGCTTCGTCGAGCGCGACGAGGAAGCCGCCGACGTCGAGGCCTTCGTGGTCGAGGGGCTGGATCACCACCAGCTGATCGCGGAGCAGATCAGGCACTGGCCACGGGTGGTAGACCCGGGCCTGCTGCAGCAGCGCATCGCGCGCGACATCGAGCGCCTGCAGCGCTCGGGCGTGCTGCCGATGCAGGGCTTCGGCGAGCTCACGCGCCAGACGCTGCAGGCCACGCTGGAAGCGATGGCCAATGCCTGGCAACAGGCCTGCGAGGAATTTCCAGCTGCGACACCACGGCTGGCGGTCGAGTTCAAGCACGACGGCATCGCGCTGGCCGACTGGATCGATCCGCTGCACGTCAATCCCGCGCAGACCGCCTGGCTGCAGCTGAACCCTGGCAAGCTGCTGGACAGGAAGCAGCAGGTGCGGCCGGACAAGATGCTCGAGGCCTGGCTGCGCTCGCTGGCGGCAGCGGCCGGCCAGGCCGGCTTGGCAGGTGAGCCGCGGGAACTGCATGGCGTTCTGGTCGGGCCGGACGCGACGCTGCGCATCGCGCCGATCGACGGCGAGGCCGCCCGCCAGCAGCTCGGCCAGCTGCTGCTCACCTGGCGCGCGGGCATGGCCAGCCCGCTGCCGCTGCCGCTCAGGACAGCGCTCGCGCTGGCCGCAGACGCAAAATCCGAAAAGGCCGAGGAGGCCTACGAGGGCAGCGCCTTCAAGCCCGAATATGCCGAGGTGCGCGAGATGTGCCTGGCGCGCTGCTTCCCGGACTTCGACGCGCTCGAGGCTGTCCAGACGCCAGCGGGCGAGTCGATGCTGCACGAGCTGGCCGCGGCGGTCTACGGCCCGATGCTGGACTGGATCGCCGAGCATGTCAGCGTGATCCCGCACGAGGGCTGATCCCCATGAAGCAGTTCGATCTTTTTTCTTCCTTTGAGCCTGAGCTCGAAGAAGCCATCTCGAGCGGTCCGCAGGAGCTGCACGCCGCGCGGCTGCCGCTGTGGGGCTCGCGCCTGATCGAGGCCAGCGCCGGCACCGGCAAGACCTGGACCATCGCCGCGCTCTACCTGCGACTGGTGCTCGGGCATGGCGGACCGGATGGCCACGGCCGCCCGCTGACCCCGCCCGAGATCCTGGTCATGACCTTCACCCGCGCGGCGACGCGCGAGCTCTCGGACCGCATCCGCCAGCGCCTGCTCGAGGCCGCGCAGGCCTTCCGGCAGCCGGAATCGGTCAAGGTCGATCCCTTCCTGGAGGAACTGCTGGCTGCCTTCCCCGACCAGGCGCAGCGCAGGCAGGCCGCCTGGCGCCTGGCGCTGGCGGCCGAGAGCATGGACGAGGCCAGCATCCACACCATCGACGCCTGGTGCCAGCGCACGCTGCGCGAGCATGCCTTCGACAGCGGCAGCCTGTTCGACGAGGAACTGGTGGCCGACGAGGAGGCGCTGCTGATCGAGGCGGTGCAGGACTACTGGCGCCAGCAGTGCTATCCGCTCGAGCGCCAGCAGCTGGAGCAGGTGCTGGCGGTCTGGCCCGATGTCGAAGCGCTGCGCCGCGACGTCAAGGACCTGTTGGCGCAGGGTGCCGGCAATGGTAATGACAAAGGCAGCCTTATCGGCGCGCTGACCCGGGCGCAGGCTGAGCAGGACCGGCAGCGGGACGCCATCCGCGCCCAGTGGGTCGGGCTGACCCAGGATCTGCTCGACTTCGTGCTGAGCCAGGACCCGCCGGGCAAGAAGGGCTGGAACGGCAGGAAGTTCTCGGTCAAGACCATGAGCGGCTGGCTCGGCGAACTGGCGGCCTGGGCGCGCGGCGAAACCGATGCTCTCATGCCCAAGCTCAGCGATACCGCCTGGAAACGCTTCACGCCCGAGGGCATCTCCGAATGCTGGGAAGCAGGCAGCGGCATGCCATCCTTGCCGCTCGCCTGCGATGAATTCGTACGGCTCAAGGATAGGCTAGAGGCGCTGCCGGCCCCGGCGGTGGAGGCGCGACTGCACGCCGCGGCGCGCGTGGCGCGCCAGCTGCAGCAGCTCAAATCCCAGGCCGGCCGCTTCGGCTTTGCCGACATGCTCGAGCGACTGCGCGCGGCGCTGCAGGGTGACAGCGGCGCCAGCCTGCGCCAGCGCATCATCGCGCAGCATCCGGTCGCGCTGATCGACGAGTTCCAGGACACCTCGCCGCTGCAGTACGGCATCTTCGACCGTATCTATCAGGCAGCAGCCAATAGCCGCGAACAGGCGCTGCTGCTGATCGGCGACCCCAAGCAGTCGATCTACGGCTTTCGCGGCGCCGACATCTACAGCTACCTGCTGGCGCGCCAGGCCACCGATGGCCGGCATTACGTCCTGCGGGTCAACTACCGCTCGACCGCGGCGCTGATGGATGCGGTCAACCACTGCTTCCTGAGCGCGGAGCGGGAATGCGAGGCCGGCGCCTTCGGCTTTGCCAGCGCTGGCGTCAACCCGCTGCCCTATGTCGAGGTGGCGGCCAAGGGCCGCGAGGAAAGCTGGATCGGGTCTGACGGGCGGATGCCCGCGCTGACGCTGGCCCATGACCTGGAGCCGCGCAGCACCAAGGCGGTGCGCAAGCTGTTCGCGGCGCGCTGCGCCGAGCAGATCGTGGGCTGGCTCAATGACGAGGGCAACGGCTTCGCTCGCGCCGAGGGCCGCTTCGAGCGCCTGCGCCCGCGCGACATCGCGGTGCTGGTGCGCACCGGCAAGGAGGCCGCGGCGGTGCGCTTCGCGCTGCAGCGGCGCGGCGTGGCATCGGTCTACCTGTCGGACCTGGACTCGGTGTTCCAGAGCGAGGAGGCGCGCGACCTGGTGCACTGGCTGCGCGGCGTGGCGACGCCGCAGGACGCCGCGCTGGTGCGCGCGGCGCTGGCGCTGCGCACGCTGGACCTGAGCCTGGCCGAGCTCGACGCGCTGTTCGGCGACGACGAGGCCTTCGACCGCCAGGCGCTGGTGCTGCGCGAGCTGCAGCAGGCCTGGAAGACCCAGGGCGTGCTGGCCATGCTGCGCCAGTCGCTGCACCGCTTCGAGCTCGCGGCGCGCTGGCTGGCGCAGGACGGCGGCGAGCGGCGCCTGACCAACTTCCTGCACCTGGCCGAGCTGCTGCAGAACGCCAGCCGCGAGCTCGAAGGCGAACAGGCGCTGATCCGCTGGCTGCAGCACCAGATCGACGAGCGCGCCGAACAGGGCGAGGAACAGGTGGTGAGGCTCGAGAGCGACGACGACCTGGTCAAGATCGTGACCGTGCACAAGAGCAAGGGGCTGGAATATCCGGTGGTCTGCCTGCCCTTCGGCACCAGCTTCCGCGAGGTGACGCGCCAGCTGACGCGATCCGCCACCCTGCCCGGCGCCGACGGCGCGCGAGAACTGGTGCTGCAGCTCGGCGACGCCGACCTGGAGCGCGCCGACCGCGAGCGACTGCGCGAGGACCTGCGCCTGCTCTATGTGGCCATGACAAGGCCGCGCCACGCGATCTGGATCGGATTTTCCAGCGTCAAGGTCGGCAGGAGCGACAAATGCCAGAGCCGCAAGAGCGCGCTGGGCTATCTGGTCGGAGGCAGCGGCATCGAGGCCGGAGCGGACTGGCTGGCGCCGCTGCAGCGGCTGGCCGCTGGACAGGAACAGATAGCGCTGGTCGACACGAATGCGCAGGACCAGGGCCAGGTCGCCATCACGCGGCTGCGTCGGCAGGACGCGACGGCCGAACTGGCCGAGCCGCTCCACTACGCCGCCGACTTCGACCGGCAATGGACGATCGCGAGCTACTCGCGCCTGACGCGCGAGCTCAAGGCCCTGACCGGCGGGCTGTCGCCCTTCGCCGCGCCGCGCCCGGCCGACGACGAGGTGATGCAGGATGCCGACGAGATGCTGGCACCCCAGGCCGCCATGCCGCCCGCCCAGGCCGAGATCCGGCACCGCTTCCTGCGCGGCCCGCTGTCGGGCAACTTCCTGCACGAGCAGCTCGAATGGCTGGCCGGCGAAGGCTTCGCGCTCGCCGACGACCCCGGCCTGTGCGACCGGCTGCGCCAGCGCATCTTGCATTCGCCCTACCAGGACGATGCCGGGGATCTGTTGCAATGGATGCAGGCGGTAGTTCAGATGCCACTCCCCGGACCCGAGGTCGCGCTGTCCGGTCTGCGCGGCGCCCTGGCCGAGATGGAGTTCTGGCTGCCGACCCGGCAACTGCGCACTGAGCGGGTAGACCAGCTCTGCCGCGAGCACCTGCTGGCCGGCCTGCCGCGCCCCACCCTGCAAAGCAGCGAGCTGCACGGCATGCTGATGGGCTTCACCGACCTGGTGTTCGAGCACGAGGGCCGCTACTGGGTGCTGGACTACAAGTCCAACCACCTGGGCTCATCCGACCAGGACTACGGCGCGCAGGCGCTGGCCGGCGCAATGGCCAGCCACCGCTACGACGTGCAGGCCGCCATCTACCTGCTCGCGCTGCACCGCCTGCTCAGGAGCCGGCTGGGCGATGCCTACGACCCGGCCGAGCAGCTTGGCGGCGCGATCTACCTGTTCCTGCGCGGGATCGAGGGGCCGGCGCGCGGCTGCTGCCTGATCCAGCCCAGCCCCGAACTGCTTGACGCGCTCGACGCGATGCTGAACCCCCAGGAGCAAGACGCGTGAACGAGACCGCCCTCCCCGCCCTGACTGCCGGCCCGATCGGCGCCGACGAACTGCTCGCCACGCTGCGCGACTGGTCAGACCGCGGCTGGCTGCGCCGGCTCGACAGCGCAATGGCCGCCTTCGTGCACGAGCTCGACCCGCAGGCCGAGATTCCCGTCCTGCTGGCCAGCGCCTGGCTGACGCAGATGGAAGGGCGCGGCCACACCGCCCTCGCCTTGGCGCCCTGCGTGGAGCAGACGCAGGAGCTGCTGGGCTGGAGCGGCGATGCGCTGCAGGCGCTCACCGAACTGCGGCCCCGGCTGCCTCAGAGCTTGCCGGACTGGATGCAGGCACTGCGGAACAGCCCGCTGGTGCGCGTGGTGGCGTCGGACCGGGCCGACGCGGACAGCGGCCAGCCGCTGGTGTTGGCCGGAACGGACCATGAGCCCATGCTCTACCTGCGCCGCTACTGGATCTACGAGCAGCAGGTCGCGACGCAGATCGCACAGCGCGCCGCCCGCGTGCAGGAAGTCGACCTGCCGCCGGCCCGGGCCTGGCTCGACCGGCTGTTCGACGGCCCCGCGCCGATCGAGGGCTGCGACTGGCAGAAGGTCGCCTGCGGCCTGGCGCTGCGCGGGGGCCTGAGCGTGATCACCGGCGGCCCCGGCACCGGCAAGACCTATACCGCGGCGCGGCTGCTGGCGCTGCTGCTGGCCACCCATGCGGAGCCGGCCAGCCTGCGCGTCGCGCTCGCGGCCCCCACCGGCAAGGCCGCGGCTCGGCTGCGCAGCTCGATCGACCAGTCGCTGCAGGAGGTGCAGCAGCGCCTGGGCGACACGCTCGACCTGCAGGCGCTGACCCAGCGCATCGGCCAGGCCAGGACCATCCACTCGCTGCTGGGCGCGCGGCCCGACACGCGCCAGTTCCGCCATGACGCGGACCAGCCGCTAGACGTCGACGTGCTGATCGTCGACGAGACCTCGATGGTGCACCTCGAGATGATGGCCGCGCTGCTGCAGGCGCTCCCTGCCCAGGCCCGGCTGATCCTGCTCGGCGACAAGGACCAGCTGGCCTCGGTCGAGGCCGGCTCGGTGCTGGGCGACCTGTGCGCGCGCGCCAGCGAGGCGCGCTACAGCCCGCAGACGCGATCCTACCTGGAGGCGGTCTCGGGCCAGCAGCTGCCCGCAGCGAGCGAAACTGGATCGGCGCTCGAGCAGCAGACCGTCATGCTGCGCCACAGCCGGCGCTTCGGCAGCGACATCGGCCTGGTGGCGCGCGCGGTCAACGACGGGCTGGCCTTTGGCCAATCAGGTCAGCCCGGCGCCTACGAGCTGCTGGCCGGCTCCAGCTCGGGCAAGGTCTGGCTCGCCTCCAACCCGATCAGCCCTGATGTCGCGGTGCAGCTGGCGCTGCGCGGACGCGCGCAGGCGCCGGACAGCTTCGCCGACTATCTTCGCATCATCCGCGACGACCAGCCCGCGCCCGGCCCGGACCACGAGGCCGCGCACTCCGACTGGGTCAAGGCCGTGCTGCGCCGCTTCGAACGCTTCCGCATCCTGTGCGCGGTGCACGAAGGCCCCTGGGGCGACCGGCAGCTGAACCAGGCGATCCAGCAGGCGCTGGCCCGCGCCGGGCTGCTGAAAGCCACGGGAGAATGGTTCATCGGCCGCCCGGTGATGGTCACGCGCAACGACGCGGCACTCGGCGTCTTCAACGGCGACGTCGGCGTGGTGCTGCCGTCTGCATCGGAAAACCGCGCGCCGCGGGTCTGGTTCCTCGACGGCGAGCAGCTGCGCTCGGTCGCGGTCAGCCGGCTCGCGCATGTCGAGACCTGCTTCGCGATGACCATACACAAGAGCCAGGGCTCGGAATTCGCGCACACCGTGGTGGTGCTGCCGGATGCCGGCGTCGACATCCTGACGCGCGAGCTGGTCTACACCGGCGTCACGCGGGCGCGCGAATACCTGTCGCTGGTCGAGCCCCGGGCCGGACTGCTCGGCCAGGCGATCGCACGCCAGTTCAGGCGCGCGAGCGGGCTCAAGGCCAGGCTGGAAGGCTGAGCCCGCCGCGGGCCCCTGGTTTCAGGCTGGAAGCTTCAGGCCGGCACCTTGAGGCCGCGCTGCACCGCCGGTCGCTGCAGCCAGGCCGCCAGCACGCGCTGCACGTTCGCAAAGCGCTCGTAGCCGACCAGCTCGCCGGCGCGGTAATGCTCGACCAGGTTGCGCACCCAGGGCAGGATCGCGATGTCGGCGATGGTGTAGTCGTCGCCCATGATCCAGTCGCGCCCGGCCAGGCGCTGCTCCAGCACGCCGAGCAGGCGCGCCGATTCGGCAACGTAGCGGTCGCGCGGGCGCTTGTCCTCGAAATCCTTGCCGGCATAGAGGTGGAAGAAGCCCACCTGCCCGAACATCGGCCCGACCCCGCCCATCTGGAACATCAGCCACTGCAGCGTCTCGTAGCGCCTGGCCGCATCGGTCGGCAGCAGGCGACCGCATTTCTCCGCCAGGTAGACCAGGATCGCGCCCGACTCCCACAGCGCCAGCGGCTGACCACCGGGACCGTCCGGGTCCAGGATGGCCGGGATCTTGTTGTTCGGGTTGAGCGACAGGAACTCGGGCGAGAACTGGTCGCGCGTCTCGAAGCTGACCTTGTGCGCCTCGTAGGACAGGCCGAGCTCCTCGAGCAGGACCGAGACCTTGACGCCATTCGGCGTCGCCAGCGAATACAGCTGCAGGCGGTCGGGGTGGCTGGCGGGCCACTTGCGGGTGATGGGGAAGGCGGACAGATCGGTCATATGCCACATGCTACACAAGAGCGATTGGCTCTGTCACAGCTGGGCGACCGCCATCGGCTTGGCCGCCGTTGCAGCGCCGTCACGCCGCACGCGGAACCAGGTCGCATACAGGGCGGGCACGAACACCAGTGTCAGCGCCGTGGCCACCACCAGCCCGCCCATGATGGCGATCGCCATCGGTCCCCAGAACACGCTGCGCGTGAGCGGGATCATGGCCAGCACCGCGGCGGCGGCCGTCAGCACGACCGGGCGCGAGCGCCTGACCGTCGCATCGACGATGGCCGCCCACGGCGCCACGCCGCGCTCGATGTCCTGGTCTATCTGGTCAACCAGGATGATGGCGTTGCGCATGATCATCCCGCCCAAGGCGATCACGCCCAGCAGCGCCACGAAGCCGAACGGCGCCTGGAAGATCAGCAGCGCGGGCACGACGCCAATGATGGCCAGCGGCCCGGTCATGAACACCATGAACATGCGCGAGAAGCTCTGGAGCTGGATCATCAGCAGCGTCAACGTGACCGCGAACATCGCCGGGAATACCGCGAACAGCGCCACGTTGGCCTTGTCGCTCTCCTCGATCGCACCGCCTTCCTCGATGCGGTAGCCGGCCGGCAGGCTGTCAACGATGGGCTTGAGCGACGGCCGGATCTGCTCCGTGGCGTACGGGCCCTGCACGCCGTCCATCAGGTCGCTGCGCACCGTGAGTGCCATGTCACGGTTGCGCCGCCACAGCACCGGCTCCTCGAAGGCCGGTTCGATACGGGCGATCTGCGACAGCGGCACGCTCACGCCGCTGCGCGTGAAGACCTGCAGGTCGCCGAGCTGGCCGATGCTCTGGCGCTCCTGAGGCGTGGCCCGCACGACGACGTCGATCAGCTCCTCGCCGCGCCGGATCTGCGTCACCGGCACGCCGTCCAGCGTCGTCTGCAGCAGGCCCTGGAGGTCGGCGCTGGAGAGACCCAGCTGGCGGGCCTTGTCCTGATCGACCTGCACCTTGACCGTACGCACCTGCTCGTTCCAGTCGAGCTGCGTGTCGCGCACCAGCGGGCTCTGGCGCACCAGGTCGCGCACGCGGTACGCAATGTCGCGCACCACGGCCTGGTCGGGCCCGATGACGCGGAACTGGACCGGGAAGCCCACCGGCGGGCCGAACTCCAGTCGCGTGACCCGGGCCTTGACGTCGGGCAGCGCCTCGTCCTGGGCGAACAGCTCCAGGAGTCGGGCACGCACCCGCTCGCGCTGCTCGATGCCAGCCGTCTTGACGACGATCTGGGCGAAACCCGGATTCGGCAGCTCGGGCTGGATCGACAGGTAGAAGATCGGCGTGCCGGCGCCGGTGTAGGCGGTGAAGAACTCGACGTCGGGGTCCTTGGCCAGGACTGCTTCCAGCAGCTTCACCTGGCGCTCGGTCGCCGTAAACGACGCGCCTTCGCGCAGCCGCAGCTCGACCAGCAGCTCCGGTCGCGCGGCGGTCGGGAAGAACTGCTGTTGCACCAGCGTCATGCCGGCACCGGCGGCGCCCAGCAGCCCCACGGTCAGGGCCATCACAAACCAGCGGCGCCGAACAGCCCAGTCGACGACGCGGCGCAGCCAGTGGTAGACCGGCCGATCGTAGACGTCATGATGCTTGCCATGGCCCAGGCTCTTCGGCAGCAGCATCACGCCCAGGTAGGGGGTGAAGACCACCGCCACCAGCCACGACAGGATCAGCGCCACGCCCACCACCCAGAAGATGCCGCCGGCATACTGGCCGGCGATGGACTGGGCGAAGCCGACCGGCATGAAGCCGGCGGCGGTGACCAGCGTGCCGGTCAGCATCGGGAAGGCGGTTGACGAGTAGGCGTAGGTGGCGGCCTGCATCCGGTCCCAGCCTTGTTCGAGCTTCACCACCATCATCTCGACGGCGATGATCGCGTCGTCGACCAGCAGGCCGAGCGCGATGATCAGCGCGCCCAGCGAGATGCGGTCGAGGTTCCAGCCGGCGGCGTACATCACGGCTGCGACCAGACCCAGCACCAGCGGCACCGAGGCCGCCACGACGATGCCGGTGCGCCAGCCGAGCGACAGGAAGGACACCGCCAGCACGATGGCCAGCGCTTCCAGGAAAGTGCGCTCGAACTCCCAGATCGACTCGGCTACCACGCGAGGCTGGTCGGCGTACTGCTGGATCTCCACGCCGGCGGGCAGTTCCTGGCGGATCTGCGACAGGCGTTCTTCCAGCGCCTGGCCGAAGGCCGTCACGTTGCCGTTGCGCTGCAATGTCACGCCGAGGGCCAGCACCGGTACGCCGTTGTGGCGGATGGTGAAGCTAGGCGGGTCCTCATGGCCGCTGCGCACGGTGGCCACGTCGGCCAGCCGCAGCAGCTGGCCACCGACCTCCAGCGTGACGTTAGACACGTCCTGCACGCTGTTGAAGCGCCCGTCGACCCGCACCTGCACGCGATCGTGCGGGGTGTCGGCCGAACCCGACGGTGTCACCAGGTTCTGCCGCGCGAGCGCCTCGAAGACGGCCGACGGCGCCAGGCCCAGGGCCGCCAGTCGCCGCGTAGAGACCTCCACGTAGACGCGCTCGGCCTGCTTGCCCAGCACGTCGACCTTGCCGGCGCCGGGCACGCCCTGCAGGCGGCGCTTGACGCCTTCAGTGACGGTCAGCAACTCGGCCATCGACAGGTCGGGCGCGCTCAAGGCATAGAGCACGCTGTAGCGGTCGTTGTACTCGTCGTTGAAGAACGGACCCCGCACGCCCTCGGGAAACTCCTGGCGGACGTCGCCGATCTTCTTGCGCACCTGGTACCAGGCGTTGTCCAGCTCGGCCTTGCTGCTGCCGCCCTTCATCCACAGCGTGATGCCTCCGTAGCCCTGGCGCGCGAAGCTGCGCACGTGGTCGAAATGCTCCAGCTCCTGCAGCTTGCGCTCGATGCGGTTGAGCACCTGGTCCTGCACCTCCTGCGCCGTGGCGCCAGGCCACACCACGATCGCCGTCATCTGCGGCATCTCGAAGGTCGGATCTTCCAGGCGCCCGAGACGGCTGAACGAGAAAACGCCGCCGACCAGCGTCACGATGATGAGGAACAAGACCATAGGCCGGTGCGTGACGGCCCATTCGGAGAGATTGAAGCGTTTCATCAGTTCCTCTTCGCGACCGTGGTCGAAGTGGCCTCGGGGGAACGCTCGATGGCCCGCACGGTGATGCCCGCATCGAGCCTCTGGGCGCCGACGCTCACGATGCGGCTGCCCGGGTTCAGGCCGGTGACGTGCACTGTGCTGTCATCGATGGCGACTACCCTGACCGGCGCGAACACCAGGCCGGAACCCTGGGCATTCAAGGCCCAGACCCCCTCGGGGCCGCTGCCCTTGATCAGCGCACTGACGGGCAGCGCGACGGTCGCCAGTCCGGTCTGGGGCGCCGACAGCGTCAACTGCATCGTGCCGCCCAGCGGATGCGCCGACAGCTGAGCGCGCGATCCGGGCGCGGCGGTATAGCGGGCACGGTAGGTCCGGCCCTGGGGGCTGGCCTGCGGTGACAGCTCCCGCAGCACCAGTTGCAGCTTGGCCGCCGGGTCGGTCCAGGGCGCTGCGGTGGCCGTGAGGCTGCGCGCGCGGCCCACCCAGTCCTCGGGCAGATCGACCACCAGCTCGTTATCGCCTTCACGCGCCAGCGCGACCACTGGCTGGCCTTCCGGCACCACCTGGCCCCGCTCGAAGCGGATGGCCGTGACGATGCCGGCATAGGGCGCCACCAGAGCGGCGTAGCCCTCGCGGTTGCGCGCCAGTTCCAGCTGCCGCCGGGCCTGATCCAGCCGGGCGGCGGCGGCGTCAGCACGGGCCTGCTGCCGTTCATGGTCGGCAGCGCCCACGGAGCCGTCGGCCATCAGGCGGCGAAACCGTGCCTCGTCGGACGCTGCCTGCCGGGCCTCAGCGGTGGCCGCCTGCACCTGATCAGCCGCAGCGGCCACGGCCAACTGGTAGTCGGCAGCATCCAGGCGCGCCAGCAGCTGGCCCGCCTTCACGCGATCACCGACTTCGACCAGCCGCTCGACCACCTTGCCACCCGTGCGAAATGCCAGCTCGCTCTCGACCCGCGCGCGAACCACCGAGGTGAATACCCGCATCTGCGTCGATGGGGCCGGGCTGACGGTGGTCACGAACACCGTCTTCACGACCGCAGCAGGCGCCGGCGGCTCGCTGCAGCCCGTCAGCAACAGACTCACGGCAGCCAGGCTCGTGAGCGACAGGGTGGAAATGGTTCGGTTCACGGGTATGTCCTTGCGGCAAGAGCTTTCGATCGGATGCGGTCCTGGTCCTGGACAAGGCCACCTTCAGGTTCGGACGCTGGGGCGGGTGCGTAGCCACCCCCCAGGGCCTTGTAGAGCTGCACGTCGGCCAGCGCCTGCTGCAGGCGGCTGTCGGCCAGGGCCAGTTCGCTGGCGAGTACCGAGCGCTGCACGTCCAGCAGTGCAAGCCGGTCGATCTGGCCCTCGCGCTGCAACGACTCGGCGCGCCGCAGTGAGCGGCGGCGGTGCTCGACGCTGAGCGCGAGCGCGGCGTGGTGCTCGGCCTGCTGCGAGCGCACCAGCAGGCTGTCCTCGACTTCCTGCACCGCCACCAGCACGGCCTGCTGCCAGGCCAGCAAGGCCTCGTCGGCGCGCGCGGACTGGAACTGGATGCCGGCCTCGATGCGGCCGGCGTTGAAGACCGGGGCGGCAAAGGCCAGCGCGACGTTGGAGAAATGGACTGGCGCGAGATCCAGCGCGTTCAGTCGCAGATCCTGCCGCCCCACCAGCGCGTTCAGGAACAGCCTGGGCCACCACTGGGCGCGTGCTTCGGCGCTGCGCAGCGCTTCGGCGCCGACGCGCGCCTCGGAGGCGACGAGATCGGGGCGACGCCGCAGCAGTTCGCTGGGCTGGCCTGCCGCGATGGCCCGTGCCACCGGCCAGGCGAAGACTGGGTCTGCCTCGACCACCACAGCAGATGGGTTGCAGCCCAGCAGCACGGCCAGCTTGGTTTGCGTGGTACCGGCCAGCATCCGCAGGGCGGGCAACTGGGCGTCCAGTGCATCGGCCTCGGCGCGGGCCCGGTCCAGCTCGAAGGCGCTGGCCTGGCCTTCGCGCAGACGACTTTCCACCCGCAGCGAGGTCTGGCGCTGGGCGGCAGCCAGCGCCTGCACGAGGCGCAGCCGTTCCTCGGCACTGCGCAGCACGAAGTACTGCCGCGCCACTTCGCTGGCCACCAGCAGGCGAGTCCCATGGACGCCGGCGGCGGCGGCGGCGACATCGGCCTGCGCCGCGTCCCGGGCCGCGCGAACCCCGCCGGCCAGATCGACTTCCCAGGCGACCTCCACCCCGGCGCGCAGCACACGCGTGTCGGGCATGCCTGCCTTGACCGGCTCAGGCACTCCGCTTTGATTGCGCGACACCGCAGCCTGCATCCCCAGCGTAGGCCACAGCCGCGAAGCCTGTGCGTCGCTACCCGCGCGGGCCTGGCTGACACGCTGCAGCGCCATGGCGAGGTCCTGGTTGCTCGACAAGGCCTCCTTGACGAGCCGCGCCAGCGTGGTATCGCCAAAGCTCTCCCACCAGGCGGCGTCGAGCGCCGGCGCGGTGGGAGCTTCAGGCTTCTCGTTCGAGAAAGAGGCTGCCATTGGCACGGACGGAGACGGCGCCTGCCACGCAGGGGATGAACAAGCGGATAGGATAGCCAGCACCAACACGGCCAGCACAGATCGGCTCGTGGCGATACAAGGGTCGCCGCTGGGACGAAGTGGAAGCGTCATGGAGGCCAATCTGATTTAGTGGACTTTACTGTCCAATAAGTTTACCGGCACATACTAGACTGTCAAGTCCAGAATATAGGCAATGGAAAAAACCGACGACGATCCCGCGCCCCCGCCACGCCGAGGCCGCCCGCGCGACCCCGAACGTTCACGGCGCATCCTTGAGGCGGCGTGCAACCATTTTTATGCGCACGGCATGGAGCGCGCCAGCGTCGACGCGATTGCGGCCGAAGCCGGCGTCTCGAAGATGACCATCTACAGCAACTTCGGCTCCAAGGAAGGGCTGTTCGAGGCGGTGATCCAGGAACGCACCGACCGCGTGATGGGGGACTCTGCCGAGATCGATGCACTAGACCCCATGAAGCCAGGCGAGGTGCTGCTGGCCTTAGGCGAGCAATTCCTGGCGCTGACACGCGAGGAGCACACGCTGGGCAAGTTCAGGTCGGTATACGGCGCAGCCAGCGCTCACCCCGAAGCCTGCCGGGCGTTCTATCGACAGGGTCCCGAACGGCTGAACGGCAAACTGGCCACCTACCTGCAGCGCGCGAACGAAGCGGGAACGCTGCAGGTGAAAAACCCTCGATTGGCCGCCGACCTGTTCCTGGCGATGTTCCTGGGCGACGGTCACATGCGCGGTCTGCTGATGCTGGAGATGCCGGACGCTGAGCAGGGCAAGGCGTTGCTGCACGAGGCCGTGCGCGTGTTCCTGGCAAGCTACGAGGCCCCGGCTGACGCGCAACAGATCGCACCGCCTGGGGGCAGGCCAACTGCCGATTGATCAGACCTGCCTACTTGAGCGCCAGCCGCCCGCCATAGCCGGTCAACTCCAGATAGCCCAGCCCCAGGCGCTGCCCGCCCTGCTCGGCCCTGAGCTCGCTCAGGCCCTCCCAGTAGATGGCGCCGGTGCTGCGGCGACTGTCGAGCTCCTGCGCGTCGAGCAGCGCCGCGACCCGGAAGCGGCCGGCCGGCGTCATGACGCGCCACTCCACCGGATAAGGGATGCCAGTGGCCGGGCTGATCCAGTCGCGCAGCGGCTCGAAGCCGACCTCGCTAGGCGCAAAAATGCGCGCGGCTGCACCCCGGGCCGGGCGCCAGGAGCCGCCAGCCCAGAGCGCGCTGCCATCGGCGCGGCGCAGCCTAAAGGCGGTCAGGCTGGCGCCGTCGTCCAGGTTGATGCCGATCCAGTCCCAGCCCACCGCCTCGGGGTGCAGCAGCTCCTCGCTCCACTCGTGATCCAGCCAGGCCCGGCCCTGGACCTGCAGCATTCGATTCGCCACCTGCAACTGTCCGCTCACGCGCAGCTGCGGCTGGCTGTAGTATTGGCTGGCCTGATCGGGCTCTGGTCCCTTGCGCGACCAGCCCCGGTCGCCCTGCAGCAGCAAGGGCTGGGTCGGCGTGGCGTCCAGCGTCAGCGCGAAATCGCTGGCGCGGATCCCTGTCCGGTAGGCGCCGTCGCTGGCCTGGCGCTGCAGCCGCCAGCCGCGCAGCCTCACGTCGGTGTCGTGCAGCGCGGCGCGGGCCTGCGGCCCGGGCCAGGCGGCGGGCTCGCCGTTCCAGCGCGCCAGCGCCTGGTCATGCCAGTGCACGGCTCCGGCCAGGTCGGTCAGCGCGGCATGGGCGAACAGCAACTGGCGCGCGGCGAGACGGCTGCGAAGGCCCTGGGCCGGATCGACCCGGGAGCGGAAGAAGGTGACCTGGAAGCCGTACAGGCGCTGCGCCTCGTCCTGCAGCCAGCCAGTCAGGTACCACCACTCGGTGCGCGCCTCGTTGTGGCTGCCGTGGTCGGCCGGGAACGCCAGCGGCCGTGGCTCGAGCAATCGGCGGCCATCGGACTCGGCGGCCTGGGCAGCCAGCGCCGGCACAGCCCCCGCAGACAGGGCAAGTCCCTGCAGCAGCAGCTGTCGGCGCAGGCGATCGAAGGAAGGTTTCATGATGGATTCAACTGTCCTGCTTGACCGCCAGCACGGCCTGCTGGCTGGCCGCCTGCCGGCCGCTGAGCCAGGCGGTCAGGGCGCCGGCCGCGATGACCGAGAGCGCGAGCGCCAGCAGGGGTGTCCACGGCAGGTGCAGCTCCATGGTCCAGTGGAAGCTCTGCGGATTGACCACATGCACCAGCACCACGCTGACCGCCAGCCCGAGCAGCAGTCCGGCCAGCGCGCCCAGCAGGGTCCAGAGCGCGCCCTCGGCCGCGACCAGCCCCAGCACCTGGCGGCGCGACAGGCCGATATGCAGCAGCAGGCCGAATTCGCGCCGGCGCGCCAGCACCTGGGCGCTGAAGCTGGCCGACACCCCCATCAGGCCCATGCCGATCGCCACCGCCTGCAGCCAGTAGGTGACGGCGAAGCTGCGGTCGAAGATGCGCAGCGAGACCCGGCGGATGTCCTGCGCCGAGCTCAGTTCGTAGAGCCCGCCGCTGGCCTGCTCCAGGCGCGACCTCAGGTCGGCCGGGGCGTCGGGCGCCAGGTGGATGGCCAGGTCGTTGATCGAGCGGTCGCCGCTCAGGCGCTGGTAGTCGGCCGCGTCCATCACCAGGCTGCCGTGCTGGCGCGCGTAGTCGCGCCAGATCCCGGCGACGAAGAAGCGCGTACCGGCCGGTCCGATGCCGGGCAGCAGCAGCTCGCGGCCGATCTGGGCGCCGTGCAGCTCGGCCATCGCCTCGCTCGCGAAAACCGCGATCCGCTCAGGCCCTGCTGCAGGGCTTTGCACTCCTGCTGCCTGCTGGGCAGTCGCGGCTGCGGGCCAGGGCAGCGCCGGACCGACCAGCGGCAGCGGTACCTGATCGCCGGCCACACGAAGCGGCCTGGCGATCAGCGTCACGGCCGGACGGGCCGGGTCGAGCGTGAGCGTGCGCAGGCGCAGGCCATCGACCCGGGCCACTCCGGGCATGGCCGCGACCCCGGCCACGAAGTCGGGCGGCAGCAGCGCAGTCTCGGCGCCACCGGCGCCAGCTGCGGCGCGCAGGTAGAGCTCGGCCGGCAGCACCGCATCGAGCCAGCGCATCACCGACTCGCGGAAGCTGCCCACCATCACCGTCAGCGCGACCGACAGCGCCAGGCTGGCCACCACCGCGCTGGTCGCGATCGATGCGCTGTGCGGAAAGCGCCGCGCGCGCTCGAGCGCGAGCATCGCGAGCGGGTGGCGCTGCACCCGCGGCGCGAGCCAGCCCAGCGCGGCCTGGACCAGCGCCGGCAGCGCCAGGATGCCGCCGAGCAGGCCGCAGGCCACCGCGAAATAGGCCGCCAGCGGCAGGCCGGCTATCGGCGGCAGCCAGCACAGGCCAAAGGACAGCAGCAGCAAGGCCGGCCCCGACCAGGTGGCCAGCCGGCTAGGGCCCCCCTGCTGCAGCGCCATGCCCTTGAGCGCCTGCGCCGGCGCCAGTCCGCGCACCGCCAGCGCCGGCCACCAGCCGCCCAGCAGAGCAGCGCCGATGCCGAGCGCGGCATAGCCGGCCGCGGCCAGCGGGCTCCAGTGCAGCGCGGGCGCCAGCTCGTTGAAATAGCCGCCGCCCAGGTCGCCGCCGAGCAGGCGCAACGCGCCCCAGGCCAGCGCGGTTCCGAGCGCGACGCCCAGCAGGCTGCCCGCGGCTCCGACCAGCGCCGACTCGGCCAGCACCAGGCGCTGGCGCTGGCGCGCATCCATGCCGAGCACGCCCAGCAGCGCGAAGGCCGGCTGGCGCTGGGTCACGCTCAGGCTAAGCACCGAGAACACCAGGAAGGCACCGGTGAAAAGCGCCACCAGCGCCAGCACCGTCAGGTTGACGCGGTAGGCGCGCGAGAGCTGCCCGAGCCTGTTTCCCGCATCGCCCGGCTGTTGCAGCAAGAGAGCGCCCGGATCAAGTTCCCGCCCGACCGGAGCTTGCCGCGCCGCCTGCCGCAGCGAGTCCAGCAAGGCATCGGGACTGGCGCCCGGCTGCAGCCGCAGGTCGATCCTGCTGAGCTGGCCCAGGCTGCCGCTCAGGTCCTGCAAGGCCGCCACGTCCATCACCAGCAGCGGGGAGCCGCCCTGCACGACCCGGCCCGCCACGCGCAAGGACTGCCGCTGCAGGCCGATCTGGACCTCGATCCTGTCTGCAGCCCGGCTCGCATCCGCCTCGAGCAGGCGCTGCGCCGCCGGATTCAGGAACACCGCATCGGGCGCGAAGAGGTCGAGCCGGCCCGCATCCTGGCCGGGCTGGAGCGCCAGCGCCGGCTGGATCGCCGGCACGCTCAGCGCGTCCACGCCCCACAGGCGGGCGGCCACGCGCTGGCCCTGCGCGTCGAGCAGCTGGGTCTGCAGCTCCAGCACCGGGCTGGCCTCGCGCACTTCTGGCTGGACACGCGCGAGTTCCAGCCAGCGCTCGTCGAGCCGGCCGGCGGCAGCGCGCAGCTGCGCGTCTGGCTCGCCGCTGGCGGACTTGGCGGCGGCCGAGAACTCCGACAAGGCCGACGCGTTGATCAGGTGCACCGACAGCGCGAGTCCCACGCCCAGCATGACGGCGAGCACCGCCATCGCGTGGCGCCAGGGGTGCAGCCGCAGCTCCTGCCAGGAGAAGCTGCGCAGCAGCGCGAGATAGGTCGCCAGCCGCATCGCTTCAGTCCTGCGCGATGCCGTCCGGGGTCAGGCGCAGCAGGCGGTCGGCCTGGCCGGCTGCCGCCTTCGAATGCGTCACCAGCACCAGCGTGGCGCCCTGCTCGCGGGTCTGCGCCTGCAGCAGCTCCATCACCAGCGCGGCGGTGCGCGGGTCGAGGTTGCCGGTCGGCTCGTCGGCCAGGATCAGGCTGGGGCGGTGCACCAGCGCGCGCGCGATCGCGACCCGCTGCAGCTGTCCGCCCGATAGCGTCTGCGGCAGCCGATCCCCCATGCCGCCCAGGCCGACGGACTCCAGCATGGACTCGACCCGCTCGGGCTCGCTGCGGCCCAGCAGCAGCAGGGGGAGGCCGACGTTCTGCGCCACGCTCAGGTGCGGCAGCACATGGAAGGCCTGGAACACGAAGCCGAGCCGCTCGCGGCGCCAAGCGGCGGCCTGCGGCTCGTCGAGTTGCGCCCAGTCGCGGCCGAGCAGGCTGACCCGGCCGGAATCGACCCGGTCCAGCCCCGCGAGGCAGTTGAGCAGGGTCGACTTGCCGACACCGGACTCGCCGACGATGGCGACGAACTCGCCCGCTTCGACGGTCAGGTCTACGCCGGAAAAGACGCTGGTCTGCTGGTAGCGCTTGCCGAGGCCATGGGCTTGCAGGCAGGCTTGCGACAGACCATCTTTGAAGTCAGGGGCATCGGGCATGGAACTAGTGTAGCCATGCAGCTGCCGGGATGCCCGGCCCGGGCGCTGGAAAAGGAAATGCCCGGCTTGACCGGGCATTTCTTGCGCCTTGCTAGGCTTGTCTGGGGTGGCTGATGGGACTCGAACCCACGACAACAGGAATCACAATCCTGGACTCTACCAACTGAGCTACAGCCACCACTGGAAATCTGACAACGAAGCGATCCTGAGGCCTGATTGAAAAGAGTCCGCGACAATGGGACTTTTCGGCTTGTCTCACATAGCGCTCCGGCAGTATCTCTGCTGGGACTTGCAGGAAGCACTCTATGCAAGATGAATCAGGTGGGGTGGCTGATGGGACTCGAACCCACGACAACAGGAATCACAATCCTGGACTCTACCAACTGAGCTACAGCCACCGTCGTTGAAGCCGCCATTCTATACCGAATTCAGGCGGGGATCAGGTCTTGGACAGGATTTTCACCTTGTAGCGCTGCTTGAGCGACTCCAGGTAGGCCTGGATCTCGGCGCGGGCCCAGATCTGTGCCAGCTGGCGCCGCCCCTGCTCGGCCTGCTCCGGCGCCAGCGCATCGCCAGCGAGCGCCTGGTTGACGCGCACCACCGCATAGCCCTGGGCGCCGAGGTCGACACCGGCCCAGCCCGGCTTGCCCGGCTCGACCCGGGCCGAGAGCGCAGCCGAAACCACCGAAGGCGGCAGGCCCTGGGCCTGCTGGCGCGAGACGGTGACGGCAGCCGGCAGGCTGGCGGCGGCGCCACCCTTCCAGGCGTCGAGCCTGGACTTGCCCTCGGCCAGCGCGAGCTCGAGCGCACGCTGCTGCACCAGGCTCTGCCTGACCTGGGCCGCGACCTCGGCCAGCGGGCGGGTGGCGGCCGGCTGGTGCCTGAGCACGCGCGCGGCAACCATCTGGTTGGCGCCGAGCTCGACCGCATCGGTGTTGCGGCTGGAGCGCAGCGCGTCCTCGGCAAACACGGCCTTGAGCAGCTTGTCGTTGCCCAGAACAGGGTCAGCCGCGACACCGCTGCGCTGCAGGCCCTTGAAAGTCTTGACAGTCAGGCCGAACTTGTCGGCGGTAGGCTTGAGGCTGTCAGACTGCTCGTAGACCTGATTGCCGAACTGCTCGGCCGCCTCGGCGTAGGCCTTCATCGCCTGCTGGCGCCTGACTTCCTGCTCGAGCTGGGCGCGCTGCGACTCGAAGCTGGGCTTGGCCGGCTGGCGGATGTCGGTCAGCAAGATGATGTGGAAGCCGAACTCGGACTCGACCAGGTCCGAGACCTGGCCCTTGGCCAGCGCGAAGGCGGCGTCCTCGAAGGGCTTGACCATGCTGCCTCGCGAGAAGAAGTCGAGGTCACCGCCCTGGGCCGCCGAGCCCGGGTCCTGCGACTTCGCCTTGGCCAGCTCGGCAAAGCGGGCCGGCGACTTGCGCAATTCAGCCAGAAGGGTCTGCGCCTGTTCCCTGACCTTGGCCTTGTCGGCCGCAGCGGCATCGGGCGCCACCGTCAGCAGGATATGGCTGGCGCGGCGCTGCTCGTCCTTGGCTAGCTGGGCCAGGCCTTGCTCGTAGCGCGCGCGCAGATCGGCCTCGGACACCTTGACTCGGCTGGCCACAGAATCGAGATCGAGCACGGCGTACTCGATGTCGACCTGCTCGGGCGACTGGAAGCGCGCCGCGTTGGCCTGGTAGTGGGACTCGACGTCGGCATCCGACAC
>JBDLTM010000005.1:0-23582 GCA_039805805.1 Pseudomonadota bacterium
ACCGCCTCGCCACCACCCCGGAAAGGCACGTAGTTGAGCTTGGAGGCGTCGACTCCGATCGCGCGCGCCAGCATGGCCGCCGCGATATGCTCGGTGGAACCGCGCGAGCCGCCGCCGAACTTGACGCTGGCCGGATCCTTCTTCATCTGCTCGATCACGTCCTTGAGCGTCTTCAGGGGTGAGCTGGCAGGCAAGACGAAGACGTTGTATTCGCTGGTCAGGCGCGCGATCGGGGTCAGCTGGGTGACCGAGACCGGCGGCTTGCCGGTGATGATGCCCCCCAGCATCACGGCGCCCATCACCATCAGCGCGTTCGGGTCGCCCTTGCTCGAGTTGTAGAACTGCGCCAGGCCGATCGCGCCGGCGGCGCCACCCTTGTTCTCGTAACTCACCGATCCGGCCACGCCGGCATCCTGCAAGGCCTTGCCCAACGCGCGACCCGTCGTGTCCCAGCCGCCGCCCGGGTTGGCTGGCAGCATGATCTTGAAGTTCTCGGCCGCCAGTGCCAGCCCGGGCAGGCTGCCGGCAGTCATCAGGGCCGCCATGGATTTGAGGAATTGGTCGCGACGCATGGTGATCTCCGTTGGTTCGTGATGTCTGTCATGTTCGAGTCCGAAGCTGTCAATCGGCTGTCCTGGGCCTAGGGACAAACCCTGATCCAGCCGGTTTCGCCGGGCTGGTCGCAATTCGCTAAGCTGCTGCCATGAAGTTGCTGTTGATCGAGGACAATCCCCAGCTGCAGACCAGCCTGGTTCGCAGCCTGGAACGCCGGGGCATGCTGGTCGCCAGCTGTGCAGACGGCTTGCAGGCCTTGTCGGCCTGGATGGACGAGGCCCCCGACCTGGTGCTGCTGGACCTGAGCCTGCCTGGCCTCGACGGCCTGGAGTTGCTGGGCCAGGCCCGCGCAGCTGGCCTGCGCACCCCCGTCATCATCCTGACCGCCCGCGGGACCGTGGGCGACAAGATCCTGGGGCTCAACCAGGGGGCGGACGACTACCTGGCCAAGCCCTTCGACCTCGACGAGCTCGAGGCCAGGATCCGGGCGCTGGCGAGACGCCTGCAAGCGGCCGATGTTAAGGATCAAGCCCCGGGGCTTCAGGCCAGGCCTGCCTTCTGCGGCCTGCGCGTCGACCCCGACAGCGGCTCGGTGGACCTGCTCGGCCAACCACTGGAACTGCCGCCGCGCGAGCTCGCACTGCTGCGTGCGCTGCTGTACAAGCCCGGCCACGCGATCGCCAAGGAAAGGCTGTTCGAGCAGGTATTCCCGGGTGAAAGCGAGGTGCAGTACGATGCGATCGAGGTCGTGGTCTACCGGCTGCGCAGGAAGCTCGCCGAGATTCCGGTGCAGATCGTGACGCTGCGCGGCCTGGGCTACCTGCTCAAGGCGCAGACATGAAGTCCAGGGCCCGCCCGTCACTGCGGCGCCAGCTGCTGCTGGGCATACTGCTTCCGGTGCTGCTGTTCGTGGCCTTCAACACCGCGGTGCTGTACCGCCAGATGCTGCAAGCGGCCGACACGGCCTACGATCGCACCTTGCTGGCGACCGCGAAGGCGATCGGCGAGCAGCTCGAGCTCGAGGGCAGCGGGGAACAGGCAAGGCTCAGCGGCAAGCTTTCCTATGCTGCGCTGGAAGCCTTCGAGGCCGACAACCGCAGCCGGCTGTTCTACCGCGTGACCGGCTTCGCGGGCGAGATGGTGGCAGGCTTCCCGGATCTCAGGCCCTGGAACAGCAGCCTGCCCGATCGCGGCCCCTATGCCGCGCTGGTCCATTTCTACGACGACGAATACCAGGACCTGCCGGTGCGGGTGGCGGTACTGCTGCAGCCTGTCAGCGGTGCTGACCGGCAGGGGATGGCGACGATACAGGTGGCCGAAACGCTGGAATTGCGCGAGTCGCTGGCACGCCAGATCCTGATCGACACGCTCTGGCGCCAGGCCGTGCTGGTGCTCGTGATCGCGGTCGTGGTGGCAACCGTGGTGCACCGCGTGACGCAACCGGTGCGTTCGCTGAGCGCCGAGCTGGCGGGGCGCGCCGAGAACGAGCTGCACGCGATCGACACCACGCTCGCACCGCGCGAGATCGCACCGCTGATCGAAGGGGCCAACCTGCACATGTCCAGGCTGTCGCAACTGCTGGAGCACCAGAAACGCTTCGTGCGCGACAGCTCGCACCAGTTGCGCACGCCGCTGGCCGTGCTCAAGACCCAGGTCCAGTCGGCATTGCGCGGCGACGTCGAGCCACGGCTGGCGCTGGAGGAGATCGCGCAGACCGTGGAAGGCGCGACCGAACTGGCCAACCAGATGCTGGCGCTGGCCAAGGTCGAGCAGTTGCGCCAGCAGGACGACGCGCCGGTCAACGACTGGGCGCAGACCGTGCGCACGGTGGCGCTCGACCTGTCGGCGCTGATCGCAGACAAGGCGCTCGACTTCGAGCTGGAGGCCGACGAGGCGCTGGTGCGGGCCCATGAGTGGTCACTGCGAGAACTCACACGCAACCTGCTGCACAACGCGGTGCGGCACAGCCCGGTCGGCGGGCGGCTCAAGATCCAGCTGCGGCGAGACGGCACACTGGCGACGCTGCGGATCAGCGACGACGGCCCCGGCATCCCGGAACTGCAGCGCGCCCGCCTGTTCCAGGCCTTTGCCACCGATGCCACCGTGCGCGGATCAGGATCAGGACTGGGACTGGCCATCTGCAACGGCCTGGTCGAGACGCTGAAGGGCCGCATCGCGCTGGACAACCGCATCCTGCACGGCCGGATCGCCGGCCTCGATGCCCGGGTGGAATTGCCGCTGTCCGCTCACGACTGAATCCGCGCCGCGCGACAATAGGGCATTGCATCTCGATCCTGCTCCATGGCTGCACCCTCACCCTCCGCTGAAAAAGTCCGCCTCGACAAATGGCTCTGGGCTGCGCGCTTCTACAAGACGCGCAGCCTGGCGGCCGACGAGATCGACAAGGGCCGCGTCAAGGTCAACGGCCAGGTCGCCAAGGCCTCGCGCGAGCCCCGCGTGGGCGACGAGATCGAGCTGCGCGCCGGCTTCGACCACAAGACCGTCCTCGTCAAGGCCTTGAGCGCGGTGCGCGGCCCGGCGCCGCAGGCCGCCCTGCTCTACGAGGAGACCGCCGCCTCGCTGCTGGCGCGCGCCCATGCGGCGGAGCAGCGCCGCCTCGCGCCCGAACCCTCGCAGAGCCTGACCCAGGGCCGCCCGACCAAGCGCGACCGGCGCCAGCTGCAGGGCCTGCGCGGACGGGACGCAGCGCCCGGCTGGAACGAACGCTGGAGCGCCTCGATCGACGAATGAATACTAGGCCCCAGCGGCGCTGTCGGTGCGCTCGACGGCGCGCTCGTCGCCGAGCACGATGAAGGCGAACAGCAGTTCCTCGAGGCTGGTAGCCTGAGCGGCCCGGCGCGCCAGCAGCGGGGTGGCTGACGGATCGAGCACGACGAAGTCGGCCTCGCAGCCCGGCGCCAGGTTGCCGACCACGCCCTCGAGTCCCAAAGCGCGCGCCGCGCCCGCGGTATGCAGCCACCAGAGCATTCCCGGGGATAGGCTTACTCCGGCCTTGGCCGGCCCGCCACCGGTGAACGAGGCACGCCCGGCCTCGTAGGCCGCCAGCATGGTGCGGAACGGCGAGAAGCTGGTGCCGCCGCCCACATCGCTCGCCAGGCCATGGCGAAAGCCCGCCTCAGCCGCCAGCGAGAAGTCGAAGCAGCCGCTGCCCAGGAAGAAGTTGCTGGTCGGGCAGACCGCAGCCGCGGTGCCGGAATCGCGCAGCAGCGCGCGGTCGGGGGAGTCGAGATGCAGGCAATGCGCGTAGACCGCGCGCTCGCGCAGCAGGCCGAAGCGCTGGTAGACCGACAGGTAGCTGCGATCCTGCGGATAGAGCTCGCGCGCCCAGCGGATCTCGTCCCGATTCTCTGCCACATGCGACTGGATCCAGACATCGGGGTGGCGCGCGGCGAGCTCACCCGCGCCCTGCAGCTGCGCGTCCGAGCAGCTCGGCGCGAAGCGCGGCGTGATCGCGTAGCCGAGTCGGCCGATGCCATGCCAGCGCGCGATCAGTGCCTCGCTGTCGAGCAGGCTCTGCTCGGTGGCGTCGCGCACGCCATCCGGGCAGTGGCGGTCCTGCAGGCACTTGCCCGCGATCAGGCGCAGGCCGCGCGGCTGCGCAGCCCTCATCAGCGCATCGACCGATTGCGGATGCGAGGTGCAGAAGGTCAGCGCGGTCGTGACACCGTGGCGCCTCAACTCGTCCAGGAAGAATTCCGCCACGCTGGCGGCATGGTCCAGGTCGGAAAAGCGCGCCTCCTGCGGGAAGGTGTAGCGCTCGAGCCAGGGCAGCAGCCCGTTGGCCGGTGAACCGATCACGTCGACCTGCGGATAGTGGACATGCAGGTCGACGAAGCCTGGCGCGATCAGCCGGCCCGGCAGCGACTCGACTTCCAGACCGGGATAGTTGCTGATCAGATCCTGAAAGGGTCCGATCGCCTGCACGATGCGCGCAGCGCCGGCACCGCCAGTCCCCGGACGGGTGACCAGCAGGCCGTCGGATTCATGACGCGGCTGGCCTGAGTCGGGGTCGAATGACAGGATGGCGGCGCGGTAGGCTTTCATGGCTGCCAGCATAGCGCCTGGAGTGGAGTCACGGCTGGCGGCCCAGATCAGGCTTTTTCAGGCCGAGGACCGAGCCAGGGCAGAGGCTGGGGTGAGGCCGCTCGCCTCATACTGTCCGCTGCGCGGCCAGAAATCGGCTCCCGGCCCCACCCCAGCCTCTGCCCAGCCGCAAAGATTCAGCGTCCCTGGACCGCCGCCGTCAGCGCGCGCGTGTTGTGGCGCATCATGCCAAGGTAGCTGGAAGCCTCGCCCGCTGGCGCCAGCGAATCCGAATAGAGCCCGATGCTCGAGGCCTTGAGCCCGGTCTCGCGCGCGATCTGCTCGATCAGGCGCGGATCGGCGATGCTCTCGACGAACAGGGCCCTGGCCTTTTCCTGGCGGATCTGCCGGATCAGGCGCGCCACGCCCTGCGCCGACGCTTCGGCATCGGTGCTGACGCCCTGCGGGGCCAGGAATCGCACCTCGTAGGCTTTGGCGTAGTAGCCGAAGGCGTCGTGCGAGCTGATCACGAGTCGCTGCGGCGCCGGAATGCTGGACCAGGCCTGGCGGATCTCCAGGTCCAGCGCCTTGAGCTGCTGGCCGTAGGCGTCGGCGTTGCGGCGGTAGGCCTCGCAGCCCGCCGCATCGGCCGCACACAGCCCCTTGGCGACGTTGGCGACATAGGTCTGCACCCGCGCGACATCCTGCCAGGCATGGGGGTCGGCCGCGCCATGGTGCTGGTGGCCTTGGCTGTCGCGCGGGGATTCGGCCTGGAGCGGCTTGACGCCCTCGCTCGCGATCACATGCCGGCCCTTGAAGCCCGCCGACTTGAGCAGGCGGGCCATCCAGCCGTCGAAGCCCATGCCGTTGGAGAACACGACTTGCGCCTGGCCGACCTGCCTGGCCTGCGCCGGCTTGGGGCTGTAGACATGGGCGTCGCTGCCCGGACCGACCAGCACCTCGACCTCGACGCGCTCGCCGCCGACCTGGCGCACCAGGTCGCCCAGGATGCTGAAGCTCGCGACCGCGCGCAGCGCCGGTTCGGCGGCGACCGCACTGGCATGCAAGCCAAGCGCGAATGCGGCGGCGGCGAAGGTTCGTGACAGGAAACGGACAGGGGCTTGCATGGCCAGGAAATCCTCAGGCTTTCAGATGGACGGGCGGTCGCCGGTAACTGCCCAGCACGCCCTGGCGACCGAGCAGCAGCGAAGCCAGATACAGCAGGCCGAGCACCATCACGATCACCGGGCTGGTCGGCCAGTCGGCATGGAACGAGACCAGCAGGCCGGTCGCGCAGGCCAACAGCGCCAGCAGGCTCGCGAGCGCCAGCAGCGGGCCGATGGAGCGGGTCCAGAAGCGAGCGGCGGCAGCGGGCAGCACCATCAGGCCGACCGACATCAGCGTGCCAAGCGCGTGGAAGCCCGCCACCAGGTTGATCACCAGCAGCGCCAGGAAGCCGTAGTGGCTGACCGGGCTCCAGCGGCTGACCGCGCGCAGGAAGGCAGGATCCAGGCATTCGAGTACCAGCGGCCGGTACAGCAGCGCCAGCCCCAGCAGCGTGAAGCCCGCGATGCCGACCAGCAGCCACAGCGCCGGGTCGTCGAGCGCCAGCACGGTGCCGAACAGCACATGCAGCAGGTCGACGTTGTTGCCGCGCGTCGAGACGATCAGCACCCCCAGGGCGAGCGAGATCAGGTAGAAGGCCGCCATGCTGGCATCCTCGCGCAGCACCGTGGCGCGCGAGACCAGGCCCGAGGCCACCGCGACCACCAGGCCCGCCACGATGCCGCCGACCGTCATCGCGCCGAGCGACAGGCCGGCAAACAGGTAGCCGATCGCGGCACCGGGCAGGATGGCATGCGCCATCGCGTCGCCGGTCATGCTCATGCGGCGCAGCATCAGGAACACGCCCATCGGCGCGGCGCTGGCCGACAGCGCCAGGCAGCCCGCCAGCGCGCGGCGCATGAAGCCGAATTCGGCAAACGGTCCGACCAGCAGCGACCAGAGGTCGAGCCGGAGCAGGAAGTCCGGCAGCGCTGCGTTCATCGCCAGCCCCCGGAAGGTTCGTCATCCAGGCAGACCGGCGCCAGTTCATCGAAGGCCTCGTGCATGGACTGCGCGCGCTGCCAGTTGGCCTGGTTCAGGACCTCGGCCGTCTCGCCCCAGGCGACGAGTTCGCGCGCGATCATCATCGTCTGAGGAAAATGCTCGCGCACCTGCGGCAGGTCGTGCAGCACGGTCACCACCGTCTTGCCGGCGGCATGCCAGCGGTGCAGCAGCGCGACCAGGTCGGCGGTGGTGCGAGCATCGACCGCGGCGAAAGGCTCGTCGAGCAGCACCACGGGCGCATCCTGCAGCATCAGGCGCGCGAACAAGGCGCGCTGGAACTGTCCGCCCGACAAGGTGTCGAGCGCGCGCTTCTCGAAGCCGACCAGGCCGACCTGCGCCAGCGCCTCGCGGCAGCGCTGCAACTGCGCCGCGCTGAAGCGGCCCAGCGCACCGACCTCATGCCAGAGCCCCATGGCGACCATGTCCTGCACGCTGACCGGGAAGCTGCGGTCCATCGCCGACTGCTGCGGCAGGTAGGCGATGCGCTGGCCGCGCAGGCCGTCGAGCGATCCCTGGAGCGGACGCAGCTGGCCGGCCAGGGCCTTGATCAGGGTCGACTTGCCGGCGCCGTTGGGGCCGACGATCGCGACCAGAGCGCCCGGCTCGATCGTGAGCGAGACATGGTGCACGGCGGGGTGCTTGTCATAGCCCAGCGTGAGGTTGCGCAGCTCGATGGCTGACGGACGGGAATTCATTTCAAGCCTGTGTGGAAGTGGCCCAGAGCATGGCCGCCACCAGCGCCATGCCGATCAAGGCGATGCCAAGCAGGCGTTGCATGGCCGAATGCAGCAGCCAGGACGGCCTCGGCTCGGGTGCAGACGCTCTCCCGCCATGGACATGATCGTGGCCGTGCGGATGATGATGGTCGTGCTTGTGGGATTCAGCCATGGTCAACTTTTCATCATAACCCGCGCGCTCAGGCAAGCGTGAGGCCTGCTTCACCAGCTCAAGCGGCAGCGGTCGCCGCTGGCCTGGCGCTCGACGCTGACCGCGCACAGCTGCGGAAAGATCGGCTCGAGGTCGGCGCGGATGAAGGCGCACAGGTTCTCCAGCGTCGCGGGGCCCAGGCCCGCCACCTCGTCGAGGAAGCGGTGGTCGAGCCGGTCGCGCAGGCGCTCGATCTCGCGCCGCAGGTAGGCCAGGTCGACCAGCATGCCGCTGTCCGGGTCCGGATTGCCCAGCAGCGTGACCTCGGCGTGGTAGGTGTGGCCGTGGATGCGGCGGCTGCCCTCGGCGTCGATGCTGCGCTCGAGCGTGTGGGCGGCCTCGAAGTAGAAGCGCTGCGACAGCTCGCAGCGCGCCGGACGCGGCTGGTAGGCGGCGCTCATCAGCGGATCTCCAGGATCTTGTGCGTCTGCAGCGACAGGCGCCATTGCGGATGCGCCTGGCAGTAGGCGATGCATTCGCGCGTGTTGGCCGCCTGCGCCAGGTTGTCCATCGGCTGCAGCAGGAAATGCTCGAAGCCGAGCCGACCCAGCTGTTCAGGGTCGATCCCGGGCTGCGGCCAGACCAGCTTGAGCTCCTGGCCCGAGGTCTGCAGCAGCTGCGCGCCGGCCTTGGGGCTGACGCAGAGCCAGTCGATGCCAGCCGGCGCGGCGATCGAGCCGTTGGTCTCGACCGCGACCTCGAAGCCGCGCGCATGCAGCGCTTCGATCAGCGCGGTGTCGACCTGCAGCAGCGGCTCGCCGCCGGTCAGCACGACGTAGCGCAGGCCCTTGCCCTGCGGCCACTGCCCGGCGATGCGGTCAGCGAGCTCGGCCGCAGCGGCGAACTTGCCGCCCAGCGTACCGTCGGTGCCGACGAAGTCGGTGTCGCAGAAACGGCAGATGGCGCTGGAACGATCCTCCTCCCGGCCACTCCAGAGGTTGCAGCCGGCAAAGCGGCAGAACACGGCCGGGCGACCGGCGCGCAGGCCCTCGCCCTGCAGGGTGTAGAAGATTTCCTTGACCGAGTAAGTCATGGCTGGCTTTCGGCCTGGCCAGCCATTGCGGTCAGCCAGCAGGATGGATTTGCCGACGCGGCAAGCAGGATGCAGGCGCCACGATGAAGCGCCAGCGAGGTTTTGAACATGGTGTTCCTCTACATGGCCCCGGCCTGAAAACGAACGAGCCCGCCGGGGCTGCGGGCTCGAGCTCATGATTTTAACGCAGGCCTGGCTTCATGCGCTGACCGCGCGAGTCGGAAGGCTCAGTCGTGCTCGCGCAGCCCCTCGAAGAATTCCTTGAGTTGATGCTCCCAGGCCTTCTTCTGCGCCGCATCGGCGAAGCTGGCCTCGAAGCTGTTGAAGGCGAGCTGGTAGGCGTGCCGCCCCTCGAGCCCGAGCGCCTCGAACAGCTGCACATAGTTGTCGTTGACATAGCCGCCGAAATAGGCCGGGTCGTCCGAGTTGACCGTGACGCACAGGCCGGCGTCGAGCAGCTGCTTGAAATTGTGCTGCGCCAGGCTCGGGAACACGCAGAGCTTGATGTTGGAGAGTGGGCAGACCGTCAGCGGGACCCGCTGCTCGGCCAGTCGCTGCATCAGGGCGGGGTCGCGCAGCGCCTGCACGCCGTGGTCGATGCGCTCGGCCTGCAGCAGGTCGAGCGCATCGCGGATGTACTCGGGCGGCCCCTCCTCGCCCGCATGCGCGACCACATGCAGGCCGAACTCGCGGCATCGGGCGAAGACGCGCTCGAACTTGGCCGGCGGGTGGCCGAGCTCGCTCGAGTCGAGCCCGACGCCGATGAAGTAGTGCCGGAACGGCAGCGCAGCCTCCAGCGTCGCGAAGGCGTCCTCCTCGCTCAGGTGGCGCAGGAAGCACAGGATCAGCTTGCTGCTGAGCCCGAACTCCTGGTGCGCGCGCTGGCAGGCATGGTGCAGGCCCTTGATCACGGTCTCGAACGGCACTCCGCGCGCGGTATGCGTCTGCGGGTCGAAGAAGATCTCGGCATGGACCACGTTGTCTGCCGCCGCCCTCTCGAGGTAGGCCCAGGCCATGTCGAAGAAGTCCTGCTCGTGCAGCAGCACGCTAGCGCCCGCGTAGTAGATGTCGAGGAAGCTCTGCAGGTCCCGGAAGGCGTAGGCGGCGCGCAAGGCCTCGACGCTGTCGTAGGGCAGTTGCACCTGGTTGCGCTGCGCCAGCCTGAAGATCAGCCCGGGCTCGAGCGAGCCCTCGATGTGGATGTGCAGCTCCGCCTTGGGCATGAGGCGCAGCACCCCGGGCAGGCGCTTCGGTGCGATATGCGGGACCTTGAACATGGGAACTCCTCTGATGTCGGCGATGGTCAATCCAGCCTTTTCCAGCGTAGCAGAAAGCCGGCGCCCTGTGCCACCCAGCCCGCAGTCGGCACTTGCAGGCCATGCCGAGACAGCGGTTGACAGCCTGCCCGGCTGTGCCTATGGTCTGATCACGCCGGCGCTCCAGCATTCGCCACGACCGGCCGGGGAGGAAAAGACATGCCAGGCCCAGACAGCCGCCATCCGCTCATCGCCGTCCAGGAGCCCGAGCCCGGCATCGCGATCCTGACCATGACGCACGACGAGAAGCGCAACGCGCTGAGCGCCTTGATGCTGGAGCAGATCAGCGCGGCGCTGCGCCAGTTCGAGGCCTCCGGCGTGCGCGCGCTCATCCTGCGCGCGCGGCCGGGCGCGACAGTCTGGTCGTCAGGCCACTGCCTGGACGAGCTCGACAGCAGCGGCCACGACCCGCTCGACTGGCAGGACCCGCTGCGCCGCAGCGTGCGCGAGATCGAGCATTTCCCGGCGCCGGTGATCGCGCTGATCGAGGGCACTGTCTGGGGCGGGGCCTGCGAGCTCGCCTTCGCCTGCGACCTGATCGTCGCGACGCCCAAGACGACCTTCGCCGCGACGCCGGCCAGGCTGGGCGTGCCCTACAACCCGAGCGGACTGCAGACCTTCCTGAACGCGGCGCACCTGCGCATCGCGATGGAGATGCTGTTCACCGCCCAGCCGATCGAGGCCGCGCGGCTGGCCCGGTACGGCATCATCAACCGACTGGTCGAGGCCGAGCGCATCGAGCCGGTCTGCCTCGAGCTCGCGCGCTCCATCGCGGCCAACGCCCCGCTGTCGGTCGCGGTGATGAAGGAACAGCTTCGCATGCTGGCCAATGCGCAGGCGATCGCACCGATAGACTTCGAGCGCATCCAGTGGCTGCGCCGGCAGGCCTATTCGAGCCAGGACTACAGCGAGGGCGTGCACGCGATCCGCGAGCATCGCAAGCCGCGCTTTCGCGGCCAGTAGGGCCAGGACCGGCTGCCAACGCCGGACCCGGACCGCTGGCTCAGGCCAGCAAGGCCTGCGCCACCCCGACGTAGAGCGGAATGCCCAGCAGGATGTTGAACGGGAAGGTGACACCGAGCGACAGCCCGATGTAGAGCGCCGGCCGGGCCTCGGGGATGGCAAAGCGCAGCGCGGCCGGCACCGCGATGTAGGAGGCGCTCGCGGCCAGGACCATCAGCAGCGCGCCGTTGCCCGGCTCGATGTCGAGCAGCCAGGCCGCGGCCAGCGCCAGGCTGGCGTGCAGCAGCGGACCCAGGATGGCATAGACCAGCAGCACCGGAGACGGACGGCCCAGCTGGGCCAGCTGGCGCGCCGCCGTCAGCCCCATGTCGAGCAGGAAGAAGGCCAGCATGCCCTTGAACAGGTCGACCGAGAACGGCGCCATCACCGCCTCGCCCGCGGATCCGGTCAGCATGCCGATCAGCATCGCACCGAGCAGCAGCAGCTGGGCGCCATCGGTGAAGGACTCGTGCAGCAGCTTGCCCAGCGGCACCGAGGCCGGCCTGGGCTCGCCGGCGAGCGTCAGCGTGCCGCTGCCGGCGTCGACCATCGCGCCCGCCGGAGCAGGCTCGGCGCGCTGGCGCAGCCGGTTGGCGAACAGCACCGCCATGATGATGGCGGGCGACTCCATCAGTGCCATCGCGGCCGCCATGTGGCCGCCGTAGGGCAGGTCATGGTTCTCGAGATACTGGAGCGTGGTGATGAAGGTCACGGCGCTGACCGAACCGTAGGTGGCGGCGATCGCGGCGGCGTCATAGCCGTTGAGGAAGCGGCGCATCAGGTGGTAGCCCAACAGGGGCACGATCACCGCCAGCGCGACCGCGCAGCCCAGGCTGGTCAGCACCTCGGCGTTGAAGCCGGACTTGGCCAGCGCGAAGCCGCCCTTGAGCCCGAGCGCCATCAGCAGGTAGAGCGAGAGGAAGCGCGAGATCGGTGCCGGTATCTCGAGGTTGGAACGGACCAGTCCGGCCAGGACGCCGAAGACGAAGAACAGGATGGCTGGATCGAGGAAGTTCTGCATGTCGCACCGTCAAGATTGAAACTGGCGAGATGGTAGACGCCACAACAAATAAATAAAAATCTTTTATTTTTATAGAATACATAGAATTAAATCTATGAATGCAACATTCCGCCAGCTCCGGCTCTTCCTCGCGCTGGCCGATCATGGCAGCATCACCGCCGCGGCAAGGGCCTGCCATGTCACCCAGCCCACGGTTTCGATGCAGCTGCGCGAGCTGTCTGACGCGGTCGGACTGCCGCTCTACGAGCAGGTGGGCAAGAAGCTCTACCTGACCGACGCCGGCGAGGCATTGGCCGAGACCGCGCGGGCCATGGTCGACGAGTGGTCAGCCTTCGGCCAGCGCATCGACGCGATGAAGGGCCTCAGGCGCGGGCGGGTCCGGCTGGCGGTGGTCAGCACAGCCAAGTACTTCGTCCCGCGCCTGCTCGGCAGCTTCTGCTCCAGCCATCCGGACGTCGACGTGGCGCTCGAGGTCCTGAACCGCGACGGCGTGGTCGCGCGACTGCAGGAAAACCGCGACGACCTCTACATCATGTCGATGCCGCCGGAGCATCTGGATCTCGTGCGCCATGACTTCCTGCCCAATCCGCTGGTGGTGATCGCGCCTGAATTCCACCCCCTGGCGCGCCGGCGCGCCATCTTGCTGCCGGAACTGAGCGAAGAGCGCTTCATACTGCGCGAGCGCGGCTCGGGAACGCGCCTGAGCTGCGACGCCCATTTCACGCAGCAGGGATTCCGGCCCAGGGTGAGGCTGGAGCTCGGCAGCAACGAGGCGATCAAGCAGGCGGTCGCCGGCGGCATGGGCCTGGCCGTGATCTCGCGCCATGCGCTGGCCCAGCACCTGGCCGACGAGCAGCTGGTCGTGCTGGACGTGGCGGGTTTTCCGCTGCTGTCGCACTGGTGGACGCTGTATCCGAGCGGCAAGCGGCTCTCGCCGCTGGCCCGGGTGCTGCTCGAGCATATCGAGCACACCGCGACCGACTGGTACCGCCAGCGCCAGGATCGCGAGCCCGCCGCAGGCGAACAAGCTGCAGCGAACTGAGACCAGCGACGACCCTGGCAGGGGGAATTCTCTTTCGGTGGCGGGAGCGGGTCCGTGGCATTCGCACCGGGACCCGCTTCCGTTGGAGGCCGCTTCAGCCAGGCCGCCTCATTCGTCGCGGCCCCCGATTCCCAGCAGGCTGAGCAGGCTGGTGAAGAGGTTGAAGACCGAAACATAGAGGCTGACCGTGGCCAGCACATAGTTGGTCTCGCCGCCGTTCACGATTCGGCTGGTCTCGAACAGGATCAGGCCGACCGACAGCAGCGCCACCAGGCCGGATACCGCGAGCGCCAGGCCGGGCATCTGCAGCCAATAGGCCGCCAGCCCCAATGCCAGCGCGACCACCATGCCGGCGAACAGGAAGCCGCCCATGAAGCTGAAGTCGCGCCGGCTCACCAGCACATAGGCCGACAAGGCCATGAAGGTGAAGCCCGTGGCGCCCAGCGCGGTGGCGATCGTGCTGGCGCCGCCCGGCAAGGCCAGCGTGTGCGTGAGCAAGGGCCCCAGGGTGTAGCCCATGAAGCCCGTCAGCGCGAACACCACGGCCAAGGCCCAGGCGCTGTGCTGCAACTTGTGGACGGCGAACAGGAGGCCGAAGTAGACGCCCAGCGTGATCAGCACGCCCGGCGCTGGCCATTGGCCCGCGACGCTGGCGGCTGCCATGGCGGCGCTGAACAGCAAGGTGAGCGCCAGCAGGCCGTAGGTGTTCCTGAGCACCCGTGCGACCTGGGCACGCTCGGCGCCCCATGCTGCGCCGGCTACTGGCTGCTGGACCGCCACCAGGGCGGTGGGAGTTCTGCTTTCCATGATGAGGCTCCTTGACGGTGGGATCGAGGCTTCAGGCCAGGCCGGCGGTGCGCGCGGGACGACGCTTGCGCTGCCACATGCGGGCCAGGGCATGGGAGGCGCGCTGCAGGGCCTGGTTGAGCGCGCCTTGCGCATGCTCGGCCCTGGAGACGATGACGACCTGGCCATGTCCGGCGGTGGTCAGCAGGACCTGGCATTGCTTGTCAACGCCCCCCTTGGGGCCGTTGATGTCGCGCAGGCTGATGCGGGCCAGCTGGACCTGTCCCTGGAGACGCTGCAGCGCCAGGCGCACCCGGCGCTCCACGAGCAGGCGCCAGTCACGCGGTTCACCGCTGCGGGAAGATTCGATCACGATCTGCATTTCCAAGCTCCTGTAGTGATGGGGAGCCTCCAATCTAGAGACTCCAATCAACTCAAAAAAGCAGAGAATGACTAAGTGATTATTCGTTTATTTCTTAAATCAAAATGATGGTCATCATCGGGGCTTGCACCCAGGCTGGGCGCGGATGCAAAAAAGGCCAAGGCGGGGAGCGCCACTGGCCTTTTTCCGGACAGGCCTGCCCCAGGTCGGGAGCAGGCCGGGTCGCCTTGAGAGCGATCAGCGCGTCAGCGCATCAGTTCCACCAGGAACAGCGCGACGAAGGGCCAGACGCCGGCCAGCGATTCCCAGCGCTCCTTGGCCGAGACCTTCTCGCCACGCGGGGCATGCTCGGGACGGAAGACTGCGATCAGGTAGATGGCCAGCATGTACAGCGCCAGGCCGAGCAGGCCCGGGATCACGCCGGCGATGAACAGCTCGCCGATGTTCTGCTGCGTCAGGATGCCGTAGATCATCAGGATGATGGACGGCGGGATCAGGATGCCCAGCGTGCCACCGGCCGCGATCGTGGCCGAAGCCAGGCGATCCGAATAGCCGAACTTCTTCATGCTCGGATAAGCGACCTTGGCCATGGTGGCGGCGGTGGCGAAGCTCGAGCCGCAGACGACGCTGAAGCCGGCGCAGGTCACCATGGTGGCCAGCGCCAGACCGCTACGCAGCGCGCCCAGGAAGGCGTTGACGGCGCGGAACAGGTCGTCCGAGATGCCCGTGCGCGACAGCACGTTGCCCATCAGGATGAACAGCGGCACGACCGCCAGGTCATACGAGAACGCGGCTTCGCTCAGCGTCATCGGGATCAGGGTGCGGGCCACCTCGAAGCTGTTGAGGTAGCTGATGCCGCCGATGGAAATCGTCAGCAGGCGGCCAGCCGCTTTATTCGGGTACGGGGGGTCATGTCGTCCCCTTTGGGGCGGGTTGAAGTGTTGAAAACAAGTTAAACAAGCAAGTCCTGCACCAGTGCAACCCAGTAGGCTGCGCCGGCGGCGATGTTGTCGTCGTTGAAGTCGTAGGCCGGGTTGTGCACCATGCAGGCGCCTGCCTCGTCGCCCGCACCGTTGCCGATGAACAGGTAGCAGCCGGGCACCTTCTCCAGCATGAAGGCGAAGTCCTCGCTGGCGGTCAGTTTGGGACCGTTCGGGATGACGCGCTCGGCGCCGAACAGGCGGCGGCCCACCTCGATTGCCTGCTGCGTCTCGGCCTCGCTGTTGACCAGCACGGCATAGCCGGGACGCCATTCGACTTCGGCGCGGGTGTTGAAGCTTTCGGCCTGCAGCTGGACCAGGTCCTTGATGCGACGCTCGGTATTGATGCGAACCTGCGGATCCAGGGTACGCACGCTGAGCTCGAGCCTGACAGAGTCGGGGATCACGTTGTTGGCGATGCCTCCGTTGATGGCGCCGACCGTGATGACGGCGGGTTGCAGCGGGTCGGTGTTGCGCGAGACGATGGTCTGCAATGCCATGACGATGGAGGAGGCCGCCACCAGCGGGTCGTCGGCGCGATGCGGCAGGCCGCCGTGGCCGCCACGGCCATGGATGGTCACGGTCACGTAGTCGGACGACGACATGGTCGGACCGGAGCGGAACACCAGCTGTCCCTGCGGATAGCCCGGCATGTTGTGCATGGCGAAGACGGCGTCGCAGGGGAACTGCTCGAACAGCCCGTCCTCGATCATCTTCACGGCACCGCCTGCGCCCTCCTCGGCCGGCTGGAAGATCAGGTTCAGCGTGCCGTCGAACTCGGGGTTCTGGGCAATGTGCTTGGCGGCTGCCAGCAGCATCGCGGTGTGGCCATCGTGGCCGCAGGCATGCATCACGCCATGCTTGCAGCTGCTCCAGTCAGCGCCGGTCGCCTCGTGGATGGGCAGGGCGTCCATGTCGGCCCGGATGCCGATGCGGCGCTTGCCGCTGCCGCGCACCAGCTGTCCGACCACTCCGGTGCCGCCCAGGCCGGTCGTGACCTGGTAGCCCCATTCGCGCAGATAGGCCGCCACCAGATCAGCGGTTCGGTGCTCTTCGAATGCCAGCTCCGGGTGGCGATGGATGTCGCGGCGCACGCTCACGAACTCGCTCACCAGGCCGGCATCCAGGTTCACCTGACGCTTGACAGCCAGGGAGGGGTCAACAGTTTCAGTCATATCGCACACCACAATGTCAAAAATTATTTGTTATTTTCATCTTAAAGGGCTCAGGATTTTTATTCCAATGCATTGTTCTACAATCTTCAATGCATTAGGCTTATTGAAATCCTCCCCACCATGACCCTGGTTCAGCTCAGGCACTTCATCATGCTGGCCGATTGCGGCTCCTACGCCAAGGCATCGCGCCTGCTGCACCTGACGCAGCCAGCCTTGACGCGCAGCATCCAGTCGCTCGAGGAGGAACTGGGACAGGCCCTGTTCGACCGGCTGGGCCGCCACATCGAGATCACCACCTTCGGCAGCGAGGTGCTGGAAAAGGCCAGGCAGCTGGTCTGCGACGCCGACGCGCTCAAGCAGACAGGCCGCAGCATGCAGTCCGGACTGACGGGATCGGTCCGCATCGGCCTGAGCTCAGGCCCGGGTGCCCTGCTGTCGGTGCCGCTGATGCTGCACATGGCGCAGAACCATCCCAGGCTGCACCTCGAGCTGGCCCGCGGCCATACCGAGCTGCTGATTGGCGCGCTGAGGGCCCGCAGGCTGGACGGCGCCGTGGTGGACATCCGGACCCTGAGGCCGGCTGCCGACCTGCTGGTCAGCCTCAAGGTGGAGATGGCGGCCAACTTCATGATCCGGGCCAGCCATCCACTGGCACTGCTGCAGCGACCTGCACGGCTGTCGGAGCTGCGCGAGTACCCGATCGCATCGACCCCGCTCAGCGACGAGGTGGCCAGGATGCTGATCCAGCAATACGGCCCCGACGCCAACCCGGACGACCTGGTCACGCTGCGCTGCGATGACATCCAGACCCTGGTGGAGGTCGCGCGCAAGAGCAACGCGATCGTGCTGACCATCAACGCCGCCGGCCATGACCTGGTCTGGCTGGAAACCGACCCGCCCATGACGGCCAGGGCCCGCTTCGGACTCGTGACGCTGGCCGGGCGCGCCGAAGCCCCTGGCTTGAAACTGGTGGGGGACTTCATCGCTCAGCTGCTGGCGCAAGGCTGACGGACAGCCGCCACCACGGCCACCGGGGCATTCCACTGCTGCACCTTTCTGGCTAGGATGAAAGGCATTTGCACGGGGCCGGCAGGCCCCAACCGGAGGCCAGATGCCCGATCCAGCCCAGCCCCTGCGCTTGTTTCACCGTGGCGCCGTCGTCTCCCTGGCCGGAGTGCCCCCCACCCGCACGCTGCTCGCGCTGCTGCGCGAGGACCTGGGCCTGAAGGCCGTCAAGGAAGGCTGCAACTCGGGCGACTGCGGCGCCTGCGCCGTGGTACTGGCCGAGCTCGACGGGCCCAGGCTGCGCTGGCGCGCGAGCAACAGCTGCATCCGGCTGGCGCACTCGATCGATGGCATGGCCGTCTGGACCGCCGCCGACCTGGCGAGCGACCCGCTGCTGGAGCTCGATGGCGCGGCGCTGCACCCGGTGCAGCAGGCGCTGGTCGATGCGCATGGGTCGCAATGCGGCTTCTGCACGCCGGGCATCGTCATGAGCCTGTTTGCGCTGCAACAGCAGTCAGGCCCGCAGGCTGGGCCGCCCAGCCGCACGCAGGTCGAGCGGGCGCTGTCGGGCAACCTGTGCCGCTGCACCGGCTACCGGCCGGTACTGGACGCCGCCCAGGCGATGGGCGCTCTGCCGCAGGCCCGGGTCGATGAGGTCACGCTGGCAGCCAGGCTGCGCGAGATCCCCCAGGCAAGCGGCCTGGACGACGGCTGCGCCGAGACGCAGGACGCCGCGCTGCCGCCCTGCCATCTGGCCCCGCGCACGCTGGCGCAGGCGCTGCGCATCAGGTCGCGCTGGCCCGAAGCGCATCCGGTCGCTGGCGGCACCGATTTCGTGCCCGGCATCCACCAGGGACTGCAGTCGCACGAGCGGCTGCTGGACCTCACGCGCGTGCAGGAGCTCAGGCGCATCGAGTGTTCGGGCGGACTGCTCTCGATCGGCGCTGGCGTCACGCTCGACGATGCCTTTGCCGCGCTGCAGGCGCACTGGCCGGGACTCGATGACTATCTGGCCCGCTTCGCCGGCGCGCCGGTGCGCCAGACCGGCACGCTGGGAGGCAACGTGGCCAACGGCTCGCCCGTCGGCGACGGGCTGCCGCCACTCATCGCCCTGCGCGCGCAGCTGGTGCTGGCGCGGCTGGACGCAGCCAGCGGCGCGGTCTGCGAGCGCCGGGTCGCGGTCGAGGACTTCTACAGCGGCTACCGCAGCAAGCGGCTGGAGGCCGACGAGCTGCTGGCCACGATCGAGATCCCGCTGCCCGGCCGCCCGCCGCTGGACCGAGCGGGCCAGAGCGGACACTGGACCCGCGCCTACAAGGTCTCGAGGCGGCAGGAGGACGACATCTCGGCGCTGAGCCTGGCGCTGTCGCTGCAGCTAAGCCAGGGAAGGGTGCAGGCCGCTTCGCTGGGCGTCGGCGGGATGGCCGCGACGCCGATGCGGGCGCGGCAGACGGAAGCGGCGCTGGCCGGACAAGCCTGGAATGCCGACACCGCGCGCGCGGCGATGTCCGTGCTCGAGCAGGAATTCGATCCGCTGTCCGACCAGCGTGCCAGCGCGGCCTACCGCCGCCGCGCGCTCGCCCACCTGCTGTGGCGCAGCTGGCTGGAAAGCCAGTCGGAGGCCCTGCCCTTTGCCACCGGCCTGGCCGGACTCGAGCCGATCGCAGTGCCGGCCGGCGCGCGGGAGGCCCGGACATGAGCCAGCTCCACCATCTGTCGATGACGCCGAAAGGCCTGCAAGCCGGCATGCCGGCACCACAGGGCGCCTGCGGGCGCCCGCTGCCCCACGAGAGCGCGCGGGCCCATGTCACGGGCGAGGCGGTCTTTGTCGACGACCTGCCCGAGCTGGCCGGCACGCTGCACGCCGCCCCGGTGCTGTCGCCGCTCGCGCATGGTCGGCTGCTCGGCGTCGAGGCGGGCGAGGCGCTGGCGCTGCCCGGCGTTCGCGGACTGGTGCTGGCGGCTGACATACCCGGCGACCCGATGCTCGCGGCGGCGGTGCGCGACGAGCCCGTGCTCGCGCGGGAAGAACTTCTCTACGCCGGGCAGGTGGTCGGGCTGGCCGTCGCAGCCGACCGGGAGAATGCCAGGAAGGCGGCAAGGCGGGTCAGCGTGCTGGCGGAGCCGCTCCCAGCGCTGCTGTCGGCGCGCGCCGCGCACGCGGCTGGCCAGTACGTGGTGCCGCCCGTCCACCTGGCGCACGGCGATGTGGCGGCGGCCTTGGCGCGCGCGCCCCACCGGCTGCAGGGCAGCCTCGAGTCCGGGGCGCAGGAGCATCTCTATCTCGAAGGCCAGGTCGCCTGCGCGATTCCCGGCGAACAGGGCCAGTGGCTGATCCATTCCAGCACCCAGCATCCTGGACAGGTCCAGCAGGGCGTGGCCAGCGCGCTCGGACTGGCCCAACACGATGTCCAGGTGGTCTGCAGGCGCATGGGCGGGGGCTTCGGCGGCAAGGAAACGCAGGCCAGCCAGATCGCGATCTGGGCCGCGCTGGCGGCGCGCAAGTTCGGCCGCCCGGTCAAGCTCAGGCTGGACCGCGACGACGACTTCCGGATCACCGGCAAGCGCCACGCCTACTCCTTCGACTGGGAGGCCGGCTTCGATGACGACGGCCGGCTGCTCGCGCTCGAGCTCACCCAGCTGGCCGACTGCGGCTGCTCGGCCGACCTGTCGGCACCGGTTTGCGACCGCGCGGTGTTCCACAGCGACAACGCCTACTACCTCGAGCATGTCGCGATCCACAGCTGGCGCTGCCGGACGAACAAGCCCAGCAGCACCGCTTTCCGCGGCTTCGGCGGGCCGCAGGGCATGCTGGGGATCGAGACCATCCTGGGCGAGATCGCGCGCCAGCTCGGGCGCGATCCGCTCGACGTGCGACTCGCCAACCTCTATGGCACCCAGACGCGCAACATCACGCCCTACGGCATGACGGTAGAGGACAACATCCTGGCACCGCTGATCGGACAGCTGGCTGCCAGCGCGCGCTACCGCGAGCGAAGGAGTGCGATCGAGTCCTGGAACGCCGCCAACCCGGTGATCCAGCGCGGCCTGGCGCTGACGCCGGTCAAGTTCGGCATCAGCTTCACCGCCACGCAGCTCAACCAGGCGGGCGCGCTGGTCCATGTCTACACCGATGGCAGCGTGCTGCTCAACCACGGCGGCACCGAGATGGGCCAGGGCCTGCACACCAAGGTGGCGCAGATCGTCGCCGACGAGCTCGGCGTGCCCTGCGAACGGGTCCGCGTGAGCGCGAGCGATAGCGCCAGGGTGCCGAACGCCTCGGCCACCGCGGCCTCGAGCGGAGCCGACCTCAACGGCCGCGCCGCCCAACGCGCCGCGCGCCAGATCCGAGAGCAGATCGCCCGCTTCATCGCCGATCTCGACGGCTGCGACACCCATCTGGTGCGTTTTGCCCACGGCCAGGTCGAGAGCCCGAGGAAAGCCCGCGCCTGGTCCGACGTCGTCACGCAGGCCTACGCCAGCCGCATCCCGCTCTGGAGCGATGGCTTCTACCGCACGCCCAAGCTCGATTACGACCCGGCCAGCCTGAACGGGCGGCCCTTCTACTACTTCGCCTACGGCGCGGCCTGCACCGAGGTCGCGCTCGACACGCTGACCGGCGAGCACCGCGTGCTGGCGGTCGACATCCTGCACGACGTCGGGCGCAGCCTCAACCCCGGGATCGACATCGGGCAGATCGAGGGCGGCTTCGTTCAGGGCATGGGCTGGCTGACCAGCGAGGAGCTGGTCTGGAACGATGCAGGCGAGCTGCTGACGCCTGGGCCCGCCAGCTACAAGATCCCGACCGCAGCCGATGTCCCGCGCCATTTCAGGATCGCGCTCTGGCCCGAGGCGAACCGCGAGGACAATGTGTTCGGCAGCAAGGCGGTGGGCGAGCCGCCCTTGATGCTCGCGATCAGCGTCTGGGAAGCCCTGCGCGATGCCGTGGCACAGGCTTGCGGCACCGGCGCGACCGTGCGACTCGATGCCCCCGCAACGCCGGAGCGGCTGCTGCGCGCGCTGGGTGGACTCGGCAACTGAAGCTGTCTTGGCTCAGTGCCGGCCTGTCGGCTTCAAGTAGGCCTTGAGCGGCAGGTCCTTCTCGAGCAGGTGCACGGTAACCAGATCATGGATCAGTCTGGCCAATTCTTCCTCGTGGACCACGCCATTGGTACCGTCGTACAGCAGCCCTGTCAAATCTTCAGTGTACTGGTCGTGCAGTGCCCTGTGCTCGGCCAGCAGCGGACAATGGTTAGCCTGCAGCACCGCCTCCTCGGTCTCGAAATGGCGCCGCACTGCGTCAGTGACGTCGTTGAGAAGCTGGTGAAAGCGGCGTGCATCGGGCTGCGACGCGCCCAGCAGCTCCAGCACCTGCTGACCGAGCACGATCAGCTGCCTGTGCTGAGCATCGATTTGGGGATTGCCCACGCTCAACTTGGAAGACCAGTCGGGAATGTTCAACTCGGCCATCTTCGCTCCCTGATGAAATGTTGTTATTGCTTGTCTTTATCAGAGGGTCACTGTAACAAAGTATGACCAGAACGCAAGCCCGGCGCGCGCTGAGGCCGGCAGGCTCAAGCCAGCTGCGCGATCGTGGCGCGAAAGCGCCGCAGCGAGAGCCCGAACAGCGCAGCGCCGATCAGCGCCAGCGCCAGGAAGGAAGTCCAGACCACCTCCAGCCCGGCAGCGCGATACAGGATGGCCTGGCTGAGCTCGGTGAAATGCGTCGTCGGCGCCAGCGACATCAGCCACTGCACCCAGGCGGGCATGCTCTCGCGCGGCGTCACGCCTCCCGACAGCATCTGCAGCGGCATCATGACCAGCACCATCAGCAGGCCGAACTGCGGCATGCTGCGCGCCACCGTCGCCATGAAGATGCCCATCGAGGTGGTGGCGAACAGATGCAGCACGACGCCGGTGAAGAACAGCGCCAGCGAGCCCTCGACCGGCACCTGCAGCACGCCCCGGATCACGCCGTGCAGCGACAGGGCCGATGCCAGCGTCACCACCAGGCCCATGGCCCAGACCTTGGCCAGCATGATCTCGGTCGGCGTCACCGGCATCACCAGCAGGTGCTCGACCGTGCCATGCTCGCGCTCGCGGATCAGCGCTGCACCGGTCAGGATGATGGACAGCATGGTGACGAGGTTGACCAGCTCCATCAGCGAGCCGAACCAGGTGTTGGAGCCAGTCGGATTGAAGCGCAGCCGGGCGACGAGTTCGACCGGGACGCTGGCGATGCCGCGCTCGCGCCGCACGAACTCGGCCACCTCGCCCTGGACGATCTGCTGCGTGAAGCCGCTGCCCGCGAAGGCCTGGCTCATGCGGGTGGCGTCGACGTTGAGCTGCAGCGCGGGGCTGCGCCCCGCCAGCAGGTCGCGCTGGAAATCCGGCGGTATCACGAGCACCAGCGTGAAGCGGCCCGCGTCGAGCGCCGGATCGACCTCGGCATGTCCGATGCGCGCTGGCGGCGTGAAGGCTGGCGGATAGAAGGCGGCGATGATGCGGGCCGACAGCGCCGACCCATCCTCGTCGACGATCGCGATCGGCGTGCGGTGCAGCGTCTCGGGCATCGAGGTACCGGCGGTATAGACCGCGACCGTGAAGGTGTAGACGATCAGGAACAGCATCATCGGGTCGCGCCACAGGCTCCAGAGCTCCTTGACGCCGAGCCGGTAGACGTTGGCAAGATGCTGCAGCAAGGGACTGGCTCGCATCGCTTCAACGCTCCTGTTTTTTCAGCAGCAGCGCGGCCAGTCCCAGGATGACCGGGAAGGCCAGCGCCAGCGGCCAGAACGAGGCCGCCAGGTCGGAAAATCCCAGCTCCTTGCTGAACACGCCGCGGCTGATCACGAACATGTGGCTGGCCGGATAGGCCTCGCCGATCCAGCGCCCGACGCCTTCGAGCGCCGAGACCGGGTTGATCAGGCCGCCGAACTGCACCGCCGGGATCAGCGTGCCGACCATGGTGAAGAAGATCGCGGCGATCTGGCTGCGCACCAGCGTCGAGGCCAGCAGCCCGAGGGCGGTCGAGCTCAGGCTGTAGAGCAGCGCGGCGCCGGCGAGCGTGGCGAAGCTGCCCGTCATCGGCACGCCGAACAGCGTGACCGCCGCCAGGCTCATCAGGCCGAAGTTCAGCAGCGCCAGCGCCACGTAGGGCAGCTGCTTGCCGAGCAGGAACTCGATGCGCTCGGTCGGCGTGACG